>CAURHZ010000124.1:0-5261 GCA_963524345.1 uncultured Streptococcus sp. | reverse complement strand
AATAATTGGTGCCGTTACGCGATTGTAGTCTTCGATTCCCAAGTTGTGACTACCAGAAATGATGCCGTCCACCTGATTGGCTTCCAGCATTTCGATGTACTCGCGTTCCTTCTCGGAGTCGTGCTCACTGTTGCAGATGATGGTCTTGTAACCATTTTTGAAGAGTTGGTGTTCCAATTTATCAATCAATTCTGCATAGAAAACGTTGGAAATATTGGGGAAAATCAAGCCGATTAACTTAGCTGATTTTCCTTGCAGACTACGAGCCAGGTTGTTGGGTTTGTAGCCCAATTCTCGCATGGCTTCATTGACCTTTTGAATGGTTTTCTCTGATAAATAGCCTTTTTTATTGATAACCCGAGAAACGGTAGTAGGGCTGACGCCTGCGAGTTTTGCGACATCAGTTAGTTTTGCGACCATAATCTAATTCATAGTAAGTTCCAGTTGGGTTTCCAGATTTGATGAGGATACCATTTTGGTCCGCATGTGGGAAGACACGACCAGAAAATACTTTTTCTCCTTTATTGATGAAAATTTCAAAGACAGAGTTATCGATGAAAATCGTAGCAGTAGTAGCCTGGTTATCGATAGGGCAAGAACGAGTTGTCCCAAATTCTTGAGCGTACTGTTCACCAGCTTGGCTACGATCTACTGTCACTTGACCATTTGCAAGGTCAAAGTTGATTGAAAGTCCCTTGCCTTCTTTGTCAGCAAGTAAGACAATCTCGCTCTGGCTATTGGCTTCCAAATTGAGTTCAAGTTCGTAAGTGTTTTTGGTTTGGGCACGGTTTGAGAAGGCTTCTTCAGAAGCACGAAGGTCCTTGATCGCTGCGACTGGGTATTGATAGAGTTTGCCATCTTTGATAGTGAGTTCTTTGACCAAAGAGAAGGTTCCTTGGTGGTCAAAACGGTCAGATGGGTAAGAAACATCTGGCAATCCAAGCCAGCTAACTGCTAGAGCGCGTCCGTTAGGAGCGTTGAAGGCTTGGGTTGCATAGGCTTCAAAACCATAATCCATGTTTTGAAGTTGAGATACATCTACCATTTTGGCATTTTCAGGGTCAAAGGAAGCCCCAATCTTATACATATTTGGATAGATATTATCGTAATCTAGAACTTTCTTATCCAATCCTTGTGGGCAGTAGAGAAGGACAGGTTGCTCTCCTACAAAGACAAGATTTGGACATTCCATCATGTAGGCACTGCGGTCGTTAGCAAAGTCAAGGTCGCCAACTGCTTGCCAGTTTGTGTAGTCATTGTCAATAGCTTTGTAGAGACGGACGAAGCCTTTTTTCTCCAAGTCTTGTCCACCGACGATGGCATAATATTGCCCCTTGAAGTTAAAAATTTGCGGATCGCGGAAGTGGTCTGTAGAATCTGCTGGCTGGTCAATCAAGATCTTGTCAATCTTCGTAATCTTGCCATCCTTGTCCATCAAAGCCCCGATTTGGTATGGGTGACGAATCCAGTTTTCATCGCGGACATTTCCTGTATAGAATAGGAACAAGTTATCACCAAATTGCATAGCAGAACCAGAGTAGGCACCGTGGCTATCTAATGGAGTATCAGGCAAAACTTTGACACCAGTTTCTGTAAAGTGAACCAAGTCCTCGCTTTCCAATTGCACCCAAGATTTCAAACCATGGGCTGCACCAAACGGAAAGTTTTGATAAAAAACAACCCACTTCCCATCAAAGTAAGAAAAGCCATTTGGGTCGTTGAGAAGTCCTGTTTTTGGCTCAACATGATAATGAGTATGCCATGGAGATTGTGCCATATTTTCTTTAATATTCTTAATTTCTTCTTGCGTCCAATCTTGATAAAGTCTGTAACGACGCTCAGTTGTCCATTCCATTCTTTCATTCCTCCAAAAATCTTATCACTTTTAATAGTAACCGTTTTCGGAAAAAAAAGCAAGCCTTTTATGTTAAAAAAGAGAAAAAACTGTCAAACGTTTGTCATAAAATAAATGCAGGAAATCAATCGAATTTTCACGAAAATATGAAAGATAATGAAATGAAACCCTTTTGAACCAAGATTTTAAACTTATTTTTTAAAGGAAAAACTGATAAAACAGTCAAAAACAATCAATCTAAAACGAGCCAACTAAGTGGATAGAATATTTTTTCTGCAAAACGCTTGACATATTTCTAAAACATGATAAAATAATAGTCGTAGGGCGAATAAAATCGCTTTCAAACAAGAACAAAATTTTATATAAGGAGATTTTTGCAAATGAACAATCAGGAAATTGCAAAAAAAGTCATCGAAGCCTTGGGCGGACGCGAGAACGTTAACAGTGTAGCCCACTGTGCGACTCGTCTTCGCGTTATGGTTAAAGATGAAGCAAAGATCAATAAAGATGCTATCGAGAGCTTGGAAAAAGTTCAAGGTGCTTTCTTTAACTCAGGTCAATACCAAATCATCTTTGGTACGGGTACAGTAAACAAGATGTACGATGAAGTCGTAGCTCTTGGTTTGCCAACAGCATCTAAGGATGAGATGAAAGAAGAAGCAGGTAAACAAGGAAATTGGTTCCAACGTGCCATCCGTACTTTCGGTGACGTCTTTGTACCTCTTTTGCCAGCAATTGTTGCTACTGGTCTCTTTATGGGGATTCGTGGGGCTATCGTTCAGGATCAAGTCTTAGCTTTGTTTGGAACTACTGCAGAAGCTTTTAAAGCAACAAACTTCTATACTTATTCAGTTGTTTTGACAGATACAGCTTTTGCCTTCTTCCCAGCCTTAATCTGTTGGTCAGCCTTTCGAGTCTTCGGTGGAAATCCATTGCTTGGTTTGGTTCTAGGATTGATGATGGTAAACTCATCCTTACCAAATGCCTGGGCTGTGGCCTCTGGTGATGCTCAACCAATCCTCTTCTTTGGTTTTATCAAAGTTGTCGGCTATCAAAACTCAGTTTTACCAGCCTTCTTCGTTGGTTTGACTGGTGCTAAACTAGAAAAGTGGCTCCGTAAGCGTATTCCAGATGTATTAGATTTACTCCTTGTACCATTCTTGACTTTCTTAGTAATGTCTATTTTGGCCTTGTTTGTCATTGGACCTGTATTCCACGAAGTTGAAAGCTATGTCAAAGTCGCTACTGTTTGGTTGCTCAGTCTTCCAGTGGGTCTAGGTGGATTAATCCTTGGTGGTGTTCATCAGGTCATCGTTGTTACAGGTGTTCACCATATCTTCAATCTCTTGGAGGCTAACCTTGTTACTTCTACAGGTTCAGATCCTCTTAATGCTATTATTACAGCAGCTATGACTGCTCAACTTGGAGCAACTCTTGCTGTTGGTGTAAAAACAAAGAATCCCAAAATTAAAGCACTTGCTTTCCCAGCAGCTCTTTCTGCAGGATTAGGTATTACTGAGCCAGCAATTTTTGGTATTAACCTTCGTTACGGTAAACCGTTTATCATGGGTCTTATTGCAGGTGCTGCAGGTGGTTGGTTAGCAAATATTCTTGGTTTAGCAGGAACTAGCTTTGGTATCACAATCATTCCTGGTACTCTTCTATACATTAATGGTCAACTCCTCAAGTATGTCTTTATGGTCTTAGTTACAACTGCCCTTGGTTTCGGTTTGACATATGCTTTTGGTTACAAAGAAGAAACAGAAGTTGTTGAAGAAACAGTTTCTGAAGAAACTACAGTGGTAAATGAAGAAGTACCAGCAACTCTTCAAGACGAAACAATCCAAACTCCAATCATTGGTGATGTTGTTGCTCTTTCAAATGTGAATGACCCAGTCTTCTCAAGTGGAGCTATGGGCCAAGGTATCGCTGTGAAACCAAGTCAAGGTGTGGTATATGCACCAGCTGATGCGGAAGTTTCAATCGCCTTTCCAACAGGACACGCTTTTGGTTTGAAAACAACTGATGGTGCTGAAGTCTTGATCCACGTTGGTATTGACACTGTATCTATGAATGGTGAAGGTTTTGAAGCAAAAGTTGCTCAAGGTGATAAGGTTAAAGCTGGCGATGTTCTTGGAACCTTTGACTCAAACAAAATTGCTGCAGCTGGTCTTGATGATACAACAATGGTTATCGTTACAAATACAGCTGACTACGCTTCAGTAGCTCCAGTCGCAACAGGTTCAGTTGCGAAGGGGGATGCTGTGATCGAAGTGAAAATCTAATCAATCCTCTCTAATGTGAAAACGAACAAATGACATGTTTGTTCGTTTTTGCTTGAATGGTAAGATTTACAGAGGAAAATCTAAAAAATAGAGAAATTTAGACTTTCGAAATATGCTATAATAAAGAAAATAAAAACAAGAGGTTTATCATGACAAAATTATATGGAAGCTTGGAAGCGGGCGGTACAAAGTTTGTCTGTGCTGTCGGTGATGAAAACTTTAACGTTGTAGAAAAAACACAATTTCCAACAACAACTCCAATCGAAACAATCGATAAAACCATTGAGTTCTTCTCAAAATTCGACAACCTTGCTGGTCTTGCAGTTGGTTCATTTGGGCCGATTGATATTGACAAAAACTCAAAAACTTATGGTTTTATCACAACGACTCCAAAACCAAACTGGGCAAATGTGGACTTGCTTGGTGCCCTTCGTCGCGCCCTCAACGTGCCAATGTACTTCACAACAGACGTAAACAGCTCTGCTTATGGTGAAGTGGTTGCCCGTAACAATGCTGGTGGTCGTATCGAAAACTTGGTTTACTACACAATCGGTACAGGTATCGGTGCAGGTGTCATCCAACGTGGTGAGTTTATCGGTGGTGTGGGTCACCCTGAGATGGGTCATTATTATGTTGCTAGACACCCAATGGATATTGAAAAAGAGTTTAAGGGTGTTTGTCCTTTCCATAAGGGATGTCTGGAAGGCTATGCAGCTGGTCCAAGTTTGGAAGCTCGTACAGGTGTTCGTGGGGAAAACATTGAACTCAACAACCCTGTTTGGGATGTCCAAGCCTACTATATCGCTCAAGCTGCGGTCAATGCGACAGTGACTTTCCGCCCAGACGTGATTGTCTTTGGTGGAGGGGTCATGGCTCAACAACACATGCTGGACCGTGTCCGTGAGAAATTTACAGCTCTTCTCAACGGTTACCTACCAGTACCAGATGTGCGTGATTACATTGTAACGCCAGCAGTAGCAGGAAATGGTTCTGCCACACTTGGGAACTTTGTTCTTGCAAAAGAAGTTTCAAAATAAAGCACAAAATCCGCTTGGGAAACCAAACGGATTTTGCAGAATGTAGCTGGCTTAGAGAAGGAAGCTGAAAAGTTCGTCTGTGAA
>CAURHZ010000123.1:0-5266 GCA_963524345.1 uncultured Streptococcus sp. | reverse complement strand
CCTTTGATGGGCTCGTAGACAAGGATGGAAAGATTGTCTTCTCAACAACCTTTGACTACGCCTATACACCGCTTGATCTCATGATTTACAAGATGGACAATTCTTATTACGTTCTCAAGGATATGGATCCTAAATTACGTAAATATGGTGAGGCAATTGTCAAAGAATTTGGTATGAAAGAACGGTTCTTCCATATTGAGTTCTTCCGTGAAGGGGGCGACTACATTGCCATTGAGTACAATAACCGTCCTGCAGGTGGTTTTACCATTGATGTTTATAACTTTGCTCATTCCTTGGACCTCTACCGAGGCTATGCGGCGATTGTCGCAGGAGAAGAGTTCCCAGTATCAGAGTTTGAACCTCAGTATTGTTTGGCTACTTCTCGCCGTGCAAATGCTCACTATGTTTATTCTGAGGAGGACTTGCTTGCCAAATATAGTCAGCAGTTCAAGGTTAAAAAAATCATGCCAGCGGCCTTTGCAGAACTTCAAGGAGATTACCTTTATATGCTGACAACTCCGAGTCGACAAGAAATGGATCAGATGATTAAGGACTTTGGTCAGCGTCAGGCTTAAGAGACTATCGGATTAAGGAAACGGCCCCCCTTAATCCTTTTGTTTTTTATAAGAAATAAAACCGCTTTCTTATATAATCTTTCGGAAAAGTAGTTGCTAAAAGATATAAAAATTGATAGAATAAGGATTGTCTAAAAAATTTTAAGGAGAATCTATCAAATGGATTTCACATGGGCAATTAAATATGCCACTGAATTTTTGGGAACTGCTATTTTGATCATTCTTGGAAATGGTGCAGTTGCCAACGTTGAACTTAAAGGAACGAAAGGTCACCAAAGTGGCTGGATCGTTATCGCTGTTGGTTATGGTATGGGGGTTATGATCCCAGCATTAATGTTTGGTAACGTATCTGGAAACCACATTAACCCAGCCTTCACTCTTGGACTTGCAATCAGCGGTCTTTTCCCTTGGGCACAAGTTGCACCTTATATCATCGCACAAGTTTTGGGTGCTATCTTTGGTCAAGCCTTGGTTGTGGCAACACACCGCCCATACTACTTGAAAACTGAAAATCCAAACAACATTTTGGGTACTTTCTCAACAATTTCAAGTTTGGATAATGGTACAAAAGAATCACGTTTTGCAGCAACTGTTAATGGTTTTGTAAATGAGTTTGTTGGATCATTTGTTCTTTTCTTTGCAGCTCTTGGAATGACTAAAAACTTCTTTGGTTCTGAAGTGCTTCAATACATGAAACAAATGGCTAGTCAAGCAGGTCAAAATGTTGACTTTTCTGATTTGGCAATCAAAGCCCAAGTAGCACCACATACTGCTTCAGGACTTTCAGTAGCTCACTTAGCACTTGGATTCCTTGTTATGGCTTTGGTAACATCACTTGGTGGACCTACAGGACCTGCCTTGAACCCAGCCCGTGACTTGGGGCCACGTCTCCTTCATGCTTTCCTTCCAAAATCAGTTCTTGGTGAGCACAAAGGCGATTCAAAATGGTGGTACTCTTGGGTACCAGTAGTAGCACCGATTGCAGCAGCAATTGCGGCAGTAGCTATCTTCAAATTCCTTTACCTATAAGAAATTGAAACCGAGGAAATCCTCGGTTTTTTAGATGAAATTTTACGAAAAAAAGGTAAATCTGAGCATAATTTCTTGTAAAAAATTCTAAAATCCTTTAAAATAAAAGAGTTGGAGGAATTTATGAATGTAAATCAGATTGTACGGATTATTCCTACTTTAAAAGTTAATAATAGAAAATTAAATGAAACATTTTATATAGAAACCCTTGGCATGAAGGCCTTGTTAGAAGAGTCAGCCTTTCTGTCACTAGGTGATCAAACAGGTCTAGAAAAGCTGGTTTTAGAAGAAGCTCCAAGTATGCGCACTCGTAAGGTAGAGGGAAGAAAAAAACTAGCTAGATTGATTGTCAAAGTGGAAAATCCCTTAGAAATTGAAGGACTCTTATCTAAAACAGATTCGATTCATCAATTATATAAAGGTCAAAACGGCTACGCTTTTGAAATTTACTCTCCAGAAGCTGATTTGGTTTTGATTCATGCGGAAGATGACAGAGAAAATCTAGTAGAAGTAGGAGAAAAACCTGAGTTTCAAACAGATCTGGAGTCAATTTCTTTAAGTAAATTTGAGATTTCTATGGAATTACATTTTCCAACTGATATCGAAAGTTTCTTGGAAGTATCTGAAATTGGGGTGTCACTTGATTTTATCCCAGCTCAGGGTCAAGATTTGACTGTGGACAATACGGCTACTTGGGACTTATCTATGCTCAAGTTCTTGGTCAATGAACTAGATATAGCAAGTCTTCGCCAGAAGTTTGATTCTACAGAATATTTTATTCCTAAGTCTGAAAAATTCTTCCTTGGTAAAGATAGAAATAATGTTGAATTGTGGTTTGAAGCAGTATGAAGTGGACCAAGATTATTAAAAAAATAGAAGAACAAATCGAGGCAGGGATTTATCCCGGAGCCTCTTTTGCGTATTTTAAGGACAATCAATGGATGGAGTTCTATTTAGGTCAGAGTGACCCAGAACATGGCTTGCAGACAGAGGCAGGACTAGTTTACGACCTAGCCAGTGTCAGCAAGGTTGTAGGGGTAGGAACAGTTTGTACCTTCTTGTGGGAAAACGGTCAATTAGATATTGACAGACCGGTAACAGATTTTTTATCTGAGAGTGATTATCCAGACATCACTATTCGCCAGCTCTTGACTCACGCAACAGATTTTGATCCTTTTATTCCCAATCGTGATCTTTTAACAGCACCTGAATTAAAGGAAGCTATGTTTCATCTCAAAAAACGAAGTCAGCCAGCCTTTCTTTATTCGGATGTCCATTTTTTGCTGTTAGGTTTTATTTTGGAAAGAATCTTTAATCAAGATTTGGATGAGATTTTACAGGAGCAAGTTTTTAAACCTTTGGGAATGATGGAAACCCAGTTTGGTCCTGTTGAGCTTGCTGTTCCAACAGTTAGAGGTGTAGAGGCAGGCATAGTACATGATCCTAAGGCTCGTCTCCTGGACAGACATGCAGGTAGTGCTGGTTTATTTTCGACAGTAAAGGATTTACAAATCTTTTTAGAACACTATTTAGCAGATGATTTTGCACGAGATTTGAGTCAAAATTTTTCTCCTTTGGATGACAAGGAACGTTCTTTGGCATGGAATTTGGAAGGAGATTGGCTAGACCATACGGGCTATACAGGTACCTTTATCATGTGGAATCGCCAGAAGCAAGAAGCAGTCATTTTCCTATCGAATCGTACCTATGAAAAGGATGAGAGAGCTCAGTGGATTGTAGATCGTAATCAAGTGATGGACTTGATTCGCAAAGAAGAGTAAGGAGAGACATGTCAAACAGTTTAAAAGGGACTCTATTAACAGTTGTGGCTGGAATTGCTTGGGGCTTGTCAGGAACGAGTGGCCAATACCTGATGGCACACGGAATTTCGGCTCTGGTTTTAACCAACTTACGACTTTTAATCGCCGGTGGGATTCTCATGGTCTTGGCTTATGCTACTGCAAAGGATAGAATGCTGGCCATTTTAAAGGATAGAAAAAGTTTGCTGTCTCTTCTCATTTTTGCTCTAATTGGCCTCTTCCTCAATCAATTTGCCTATCTTACTGCTATTCAGGAAACCAATGCAGGAACCGCGACGGTGCTTCAGTATGTTTGTCCTGTTGGGATTTTGATTTATAGCTGTATCAAGGATAAGGTGGCACCGACCCTGGCAGAGATTATTTCCATCATATTAGCCATTGGAGGGACCTTCCTCATTGCGACCCATGGGCAACTTGACCAGTTATCCATTACACCTTCTGGCCTATTCTGGGGTCTCTTTTCTGCCTGGACTTATGCTCTGTATATCATTTTGCCAATAGCCTTGATTAAGAAGTGGGGGAGTAGCTTGGTCATTGGTGTGGGAATGGTCATAGCAGGTTTGATCGCCCTTCCTTTTACAGGGGTTCTACAGACTACTATCCCAACTAGTCTTGATTTTCTTCTTGCTTTTGCAGGCATTATCCTTATTGGGACTGTCTTTGCCTATACAGCTTTCCTAAAAGGAGCCAGTCTGATTGGACCGGTCAAGTCAAGTTTATTAGCTTCTATTGAACCAATTTCAGCGGTTTTCTTTGCCTTCCTAATCATGAATGAACAATTTTATCCTATTGATTTTCTTGGTATGGCAATGATATTAGTTGCCGTAACCCTGATTTCTTTGAAAGATTTATTGTTAGAGAATACACAAAAATGATAGTAGATGATAACCACTCTTAAAGAGTGGTTATTTTTACTTGTATAAGTGTAAAATCTAAATGATTTAATGAAATTTTATAAAAATTTAAGTTTCCTTTCTTAAAATATTTATATGAGTATAGAATACCTGGAGAAAATATGAATATTTTTAAAAAAATACATCCATCTAAGCCTCTAAAATACTTGAGATGGTTTGACATTGTGATTATTACGATCATAATGTTTGGTCAGTTTATAATTCGTTCAACCGAGCTATTTTTAGCAAATACGTTTCCAACGGGTACATCAAGTACAGTAGGGACAGTTAGACAGGCGGCAAGCGAGGGTGCGGCTTATTCTAGTAATTTTACCCTGCAAACTATATTACTGACTGTGACCTTACTCTATCTTTTGATTCGAAATTATGATTTTAAACAACTTCCTATTCGCTGGACTTGGTCCATTTTCTTTTGGGTTCCATTTATATTTGCTTTAGTAGGACTGTTTGGAGACTTGGTTACAACTCTCACTGGTAAATATAATTACTTTAATCCAGACCTTTTTGCCTATATAGATTTCACGCAAATAATAAGGAAGTTCTTAGCTCTCAGCCCGATAGAGATTGTCTATGCCTTGCTTAATGGATTTTATGAAGAGTTTTTCTTTCTAGGTTTGTTGACTTCAGTGAGGGAAAAACACAAGTGGTTGGTTTTGCTTTATTCTACTATTATTCGCGTTTCTTTCCACACCTATCAAGGATTAGTATGGGCTTTGGTAATCGGTGTAGTTTATGGCTTATTCTATTATTTCTTATACAAATATAAAATTAAAAATCTCTTTCCATTCTTTATCATGCATGCTTTAGCAGATATGTTTGGTTCTAGCTTGATCTATCTATTGGTTGATTGGGGGACTTAAGAATCAGAAAAATGAGTCTGGGACAAAAGTCTAACCTTAGATATAAAAAGCGAACAAAACGAGTTATC
>CAURHZ010000122.1:0-5271 GCA_963524345.1 uncultured Streptococcus sp. | reverse complement strand
ACTGGAAGAATAAAAATGAAGCATCTATTTTGACAGAAATTCAGCGTGAAGTCAAGAATGGTTCAATTATTCTCATGCATGATATCCATACTGAAACAGTGAATGCTTTACCAAAGGTTATAGATTATCTAAAAGAGCAAGGATATCACTTTGTCACAGTTCCTGAAATGCTTAATTCACGATTGAAATCACATGAACTATTCTATGATCGTGATCAGTAAGATTGTTGTTGAATGACCAATTCCATAGTAAGTATTTTTTCAATAAATAAATTTAGTCTTGTATTAATCGAGACTAAATTTTTTTATGTTTAAATCACATGAGAATAGTGGTTAATATTACAATTTTGTTACAAAATAAAATTTTGATAGAATTTTCAGATAATTTAGTATATAATACTTTTAATTTAAATAAAAAGGAGTGATTTTATGGGAGATTGCAAAGATTTTTGTCATAAAAAGTACCAAGTAGCAACGATTTTTCTGCTAACGGTCTTTGCATTCGGATTTACTTTCGCACAGGTTAGTGCCGATGAGGGAAAATTTGAAACATCCAATCAAGTTACACATGCTGTAACGACTAATAAATTAGATGATTCAAATAAGCTCGCACCGCCAGTCACGGCTGACAAGAATGCTCTAAATTCTTCTTCTAAGGAAAAAACAGAAGTGACAGAGTCATTAAAACAAGATGATTCTATGGAATCTAGAGATAATAAGTCAGACAAGAATGTAATCAGACAGAAAGAAACGACTGCTATAAAAAGTGAAGGGAAGAAGGAAGAATCAGCAGTGAAAAGTAATTCTTCTTCGGAAAGCATCCAATCACAGTCATTATCTCAAGGTGAACATAAAGAAAAGCCAAACAGTATCTCCAGTAATGAAATTATTACTGTCCCTAAAACCTGGGAAGCAGGACATAAAGGACAAGGAACTGTAGTCGCTGTTATAGATTCAGGACTTGATTTGAATCATGAGGTTTTGCGTATTTCTGATCCGTCAAAGGCGAAATTTAAAAATCAGGATGATATCGAAAAAGCTAAAAAGGCTGCTGGTATTGACTATGGGAAATGGTACAGTGATAAAGTAGTATATGCTTATGATTACTTTGATGGAACTGATAATATAAAAGAAGCTGAAAAAGAGTCTCATGGAATGCATGTTACTGGGATTGTAGCTGGAAATCCTGTTAATAAAGCCCCGAATTCTGAGAAGGTATATGGGGTGGCGCCAGAAGCTCAAATAATGTTTATGAGAGTTTTTTCAGACAGAGATAAAACTACAGCCTCCGCCCTCTATGTAAAAGCTATTGATGATGCTGTTGCATTAGGTGCAGATGTGATCAATATGAGTTTGGGTGCAGGTGCGGGTTCAACGGTAGATGCAGGTTCAGATATCATTGATGCAGTAAAAAGAGCACGCGCTAAAGGAGTATCTGTTGTTATCGCTGCTGGTAATAGTAATACTTTCGGTAGAGGTTTTTCACAACCATTAGCAGCAAATCCTGACTATGGTCTTGTCGGAAATCCCTCTACAGTGGAAGATTCAATTTCTGTTGCTTCGATTAATAATAAAATTCTAACTACTGAAGTCTTTGAAGTAAAAGGTTTAGAAAATGACGCTACCCTTGATTATGGTAAGTTTGATTTTAATAGACCTGAAACAGAAAAAGATTTTGAAAAAGGGAAAGAATACGAATATGTAGCAGCGGGTATTGGTCGTGAAGAAGATTTTGCTAATATTGATGTAAGAGGTAAGTTAGCACTGATTCAACGTGGTAAAATTAATTTTTCTGATAAGATTAAAAATGCTCTTCAACATGGTGCAGCTGGAGTTTTAATTTATAACAACGTTGAAGGTGCAAATGTTAGTATGTCTGTTACAGGTGATGCTAAGAAAATCCCATCTGTCTTTATTTCAAAACATTATGGTGAAATTCTTAAATATGGTCAGTATAAAATTGTCTTTAATCACAAGATGGATAATCGTAAATCAGATGTTGCAGACCAATTATCAGATTTTTCAAGCTGGGGAGTTACAACAGATGGACAATTGAAACCAGATGTTACTGCACCTGGTGGAAATATCTATTCATCATTTAACGACAGTAGTTATGGAAGTATCAGTGGAACAAGTATGGCTGCCCCTCATGTAGCTGGTGTCGCAGCATTAGTCAAAGAATATTTAGCAAAGAAACATCCTGAATTATCAGCTAGTCAAATTTCAGAGATTGTAAAAGCTTTAATTATGTCTACTGCAAAACCACATCTTAATAAACAGACTGGAGCCTATACTTCTCCACGTCAGCAAGGTGCTGGCGTAGTTGACACGATGGCGGCAACAAGCACAGATCTCTTTGTAACAGGTGCAAATAACTATCCGAGTGTTACTCTTGGCAATGTTGGTGATAAATTTACCTTTGAAGTTACAATTCATAATATTTCAGATAAAGACCAAACATTGAAGATGATTGTAAATACAAATACGGATGAAGTTACCGAAGGGAAATTCACTCTCCGTCCACGAAAACTAACTGAAACAGTTTGGCCTGAAGTAAATGTGAAAGCTCATAGTACGAAGACAGTAACAGTTAGTGTAGATACAAGTAAATTTACTGAAGAACTTAGCAAAATAATGCCAAATGGATATTTTCTAGAAGGATTTGTTAGATTTGTCAATCCTGCAGATGATGGTTCTATTATTGGTTTACCATTTATGGGATTTAAGGGAGAATTCCAAAATCTACCTGCAATTGAAAAACCAATTTATCAATTGATTAAGGAAGGAAACAGTGGATTTTACTCTGAAATTGATAAAGATAATCCAGGAATTTCACCTTCAGACGATGCAACTTATTTAACAAGTTCTGAAAATGATGTAAATGTTTTAAAAGCAGAGCGTCAAGGAAATCGAGTGACTGTACTCGGAGTGAAACAAGATGCTGAAGGAAAATACCATCTTCAATTAGATGAAAAGGGGAATGTCCGCCTTGCTATCTCGCCAAATGAGGATGGTAATAAAGATTTTGTTCAATTTAAAACTCTTGTCTACAGAAACTTGGTAAATCTTCGTGCGACTGTTTATGATTCTTCGGATACAACACACAGTCAGCCTATTTGGCAAAGTCGTCCAACAGACCTTGTAAAAAATTATTTTGATGGCGATACTAGAAATCCAAGAAGTTACATTGTAGATAAAACAGCTTGGGGAGGAAAAGATTCTAATGGAAATCGAGTCTCTGATGGAATTTATGACTATGTTATTAGTTATAAGCCAGATGTCCCTGGAGCTGAGGAACAATACACAATATTTAAAATTCAAATCGATACACAAAAACCTCTGATTACTTCGGGTTATATTCGTTCTAAAGAAGAACAAGAACAATTTATAGCTCGAAAATCTCAGGATGTCGGAAATGGTGGAATTCTTCTAGAAAAAGTTTTTTATATTCGTCCTTCTGAAAATAGAGAGGCGACAGATTCAGAAGTCGAACAGTATCAAATTATAAAACAAAATGAAGATGGTAGTTATACACTTCCTAAGAACGTTGATAAATCGAAAATCTTCTATTATATAGAAGACTTTGCGGGAAATGTAGATGTTATATCTCTCAAAGATCTTGTAGGTGAAGAAAATAGTGGTCGTGTAAAAATTGCTATACTAAACAATAAAACCAACGATGAGATTGATACAACTTATGTTTATCGCATTAAAAATAGCGAAGGTCAATATGTAACTGTTGATAAGTCAAAAGATATTAATTTCTTGAAATTTGGGCATTATGTTGCAGAAATTTTTAGCTATGACCGTACAGAGTTGAAATTTGTGAGTGCCCTATCTAAGGAATTTGATTTAACGAAAGAAAATAGTTTTCAAACTATTACCTTCTTGGCTAACAAAATGAAATATGCCCCAGTAACGGTTGGCTTTAATCAAGCTGTTCCTGGAACTACAACGATTACTTTAGTAGGTGAAGACGGTCAGAGTCAAGTCTTGCCAGCTGAAACATATGGTAAACATTCTTATGGTAAGAAAGTAGTTACTGGTGAATATAAGGTTCTTGTAAATCTATCAAACGGTTATGAATTACTTGATAATCTTCAACCATTTAAAGTTTTGTTTGGTAAAAATAATGTTTTGTCACTTTCAGTCGTTTCTAAGTTAGCTCTGATTGCAACTTTAAATAAACAAATGGAAGTAGTTAAAACTCCAAGATATTATAATACAAAACAGAAGTTAAAAGAGATTTTTGATCAAAGTGTCAAAGATGCGCAACTAGCGTTGGGAAGTAAACTTAACCAACATAAAATTGACCAAATTGTTAAGGCTTTAGAGTCTGCTATGCAAACATTGGATGGTAAGGAATCTGATATCACATCATTGAAGAATGCTATTAAAGCATATGCTGAGACAGTTAAAAAAGGTAAATATATAAATTCTGATCAAGAACGCAAAGGTCAATATGATCGTGAATTTAAACTCTTGGCATTATTAATTACAAAAGATTTGATAACTCAAGATGAAATCGACCGTCTATTGACCACTTTCTTGCAAGCACAAGACCAGCTGAATGGGAAAGAAACAGATTTCATGAGCCTAAAAAATGTTATCGTGAATGAAGTGAAGTTCCAAGACAAAGATCCAAGATTTTTGACAGCTAGCAAAGAGGAGAAAGATTCATATAATCTTATTTTCAACAAAGCTAAGCTACTTTTGGAAAATGCAGAAGCTAGTCAAGAAGAAATTAATGAAGTAATCAATGCTCTAAAAGAGACGGCTGTAAAACTTAAGGCTAATAAAGGAGAGATTCCAACCAAACCAGTTGTATCAGTTAAGCCGGTTTTTCAAGTGAAACCTGTTAAATTAGTAAGTCACAATAGACAAGTCTCAACTATCAAGCCTTCAATTAGCAATGATAAAATTGAGAAAGCTACATCAATTGTAATACATCATTCCAATATAGAAGCTAAGCATGAGAATAAAACACTAGCTGGAAGTGGTCAACAAGTGCTTTTAGTTACAGTCAACAAAGAAGGAAAACAATTACCAGCCACTGGTGAGAATAACATGATTTCTATTATTCTAAGTATTTCAGGAATTTCTCTCTTGTTATCAGTGATCGGACTTGCAACTTTCTCAAAAAGTGAGTAGAGTATACTATACATCTTTCTATAGTTTTTGATTTACAGTATGTTACAATTCTGATATAATAGTCAACAGGAAAGAAAGTCTTATGGCGTTCTTCAAGCGAGCTTGGGATAGTGGGAGCCAA
>CAURHZ010000121.1:0-5281 GCA_963524345.1 uncultured Streptococcus sp. | reverse complement strand
ACATCAGCAAGTACATCGGCTTCAACAAGCGCAAGTACATCAGCAAGTACATCGGCCTCAACGAGCGCAAGTACATCAGCAAGTACATCGGCCTCAACAAGTGCAAGTACATCAGCAAGCACATCGGCCTCAACAAGCGCAAGTACATCTGCAAGTACGTCTGTTGTAACAAGTAAGGGAATGCCAGAAAGCTTGTCACTTGATAGCTTAGATATTGATAGTATTATTACATCGGATTCAATTAGTACATCGGTATCACAATCACTATCATTGTCAACAAGCATTAGTCAATCAATGCCTCATTCGGCATCAACAAGCGCAAGTGCTTCAACATCAACGATTCATTCGACTTCAGCTAGTCAAGCTCCTCAAACTGAAACCACTAAGACACGTAAGCAATTACCAAATACTGGTGAAACTTCATCAATCTCATCTGCTCTCCTCGGAGCAGTGGCTGGTCTAACAGGGTTAGGTTTAGTAGCGAAACGCCGTAAAAATGATAATGAAGAATAAAGCGTATTGGTAGATAGTTGAGAATTGGCTAATCAGTCAGGAAAAACTCCAAGAGTTGAAAAAACTTTTGGAGTTTTTCTATCTGCCAACTGTATTGGGCTGATGGGAAAGTTACAACGTGGAGAGGAGTAAGATAGTTCTTCCTTTATATTAAAAATGTTGAAAGTTATAGTTACAAAGTTATTACAATGCTCCTAAAGAAATAGTATCCTTACTTATCTTAAAAAGTTAAGAAAAAGTCATAATAGAATCAGTATTTGGAAATTTTTATTCGCTTTAAAAGTTAGTAGTTATCTATGTAATTCTTTATGAAATAGTGTAAAAATGGTATAATGTATAAAGGAAATTTCTAAAAAGTCTCATTTTTAGAGTAGTTAATCATAAATAAGTTAGGGACTCAGGATAAGGGAGTATAATTGGAAGATTTAATTAGTGTAGTTATACCTGTGTATAATGTAGAAAATTATCTGGAAGAATGCATTCGAAGTGTTGTGAATCAGACTTATACGAATCTAGATGTAGTTCTGGTAAATGATGGTTCTACAGATACTTCGGGGGAAATATGTGATCGATTTTCTGAATTGGATAGCCGGATTCGTGTGTTTCATACTGAAAATAAAGGTGCAGCCTTAGCTAAAAACTTCGGTGTTGCTCAAGCACTCGGGGAGTATGTCCTTTTTGTAGATTCAGATGATATTGCTGAAAATAGAATGGTCGAAACTTTGCACAAACAAGTGGAAGAGACTGGAGCGGATATTGTAATTGGAAATTATTTTATTTATGATGAGAATGATTGCCAGTGTAAATTCTATGTTCTTGAAAGAGATTTTTGCATTGAGGAATTATCAGCTCAAGAATTAATTAATCGCCAAGCAGGGTATTGGCATTTAAATGCTTCAGCTTTTATTATGCCCATGTTTAAACTGTTCAAAAAAGACTTGCTATTGCAAGTTCCATTCACTAATGGTCGGCGTTTTGATGATGAAGCAACGATTCATAGATTGTTTATAAAAAGTCAGAAAACAATTTTTGTAAATGATAATCTTTATATCTATCGTGTTAGACAAGGCAGTATTATGACTTCGCAATTTGATATATCTTGGGTACAGGATATTTTGCAAGTATTTAGTTTAAAACTTGCGGATCTTATTCTTGCTGGTATTGATACTAGTGTTATGAGGACTCGTTTTGTGAATATTCTAAATGAATATAAATACTTATGTGAAACTTATAATCTTACAGATACTGATGAGTATAGAGAAATTTTGTTTAGATTAGATTTGTATAAGGGATAAGGAAGTAGCTATTGAAGTTACCTAGGATTGTCGTAGAAAAATTGAAGCTATATGTACCATTTATGAGTAAAAAGGGGGAAAATAAATTTGGATGTTCCGATTAACTTTCAGGGGAATTATCACCATATTGAAATATCCGAGGGAGCTTGCCTTCAGATTGCTCATGGGGGCAATTTTATCAATGGAAGAGGGAGTCTTTTTTAATGATCATTGTTCAATTCGGTGTACGGAAAAAATCACCATTGGACGTGATACTATGTTTGGGGATGGAGTCCGAATTTTTGATTCAAATCATAAGTTTAACAACTATCATGTGTTTAAAACTGCAATGAGTAGTGCACCGATTCACATTGGACGAGATTGTTGGATAGGAGCCAATACAGTTATTCTTAGAGGAGTTACTATAGGTGATAATGTTGTTATCGGGGCGAACTGTCTGATTTATCAAGATATTCCAAGTAATTCTATTGTGACTCATAGTGAACAATTAAAGATTACATCTAAAAATATTGCAAAATTTCATGCTTTTGTTTATACTTACTCAGATCAGTTGGAAGGCTTGGAGTATTTACTGATTAGTTTACCTGAAGTTGATTTTCATGTTGCAGCACCAACGAATGTATCAGACTATTTAAGGAGTTTTGAACGATTTAAGAATTTTCAACTGTATGAGTATTGTCAATCACGAGAAGTTTCAGATCGCATTTTAGAAATGGCTGATTTCTACCTAGATATTAACCATTGGAATGAGGTTGATGATATTATCGGACGTGCTTTAGAAAGAGGAAAACCAATATTTGCCTTTGAAAATGTAGTTCATAGGAAAAATGAAGAGATACATGTATTCAGTTTGAAAGATGAAGATAAAATGGTTGCAACAATTCGTCATCAGTTAAAGGTAGATAGGAATGGAGAATAGATAATGCAGTATAATGTTGCTAAACAAAAAAAAGCCATAGTACTTGGGGCTGATGGCAATTATATGGATAAGGTGGAAACGACGATAAAGTCAGTCTGTAGTCATAATAGGGATATAAAATTTTATATCTTCAACAGTGATTTTCCTACAGAGTGGTTTCAATTGATGAATAAAAGACTATCTGTTTTAAATTCGGAGATTGTAAATATAAAAATTACAGATGATACAATCAATCATTTTAATCTTCCTACACCACATCTCAGTTCTGCAGCCTATCTTAGATATTTTATTCCTAATTTTGTTAATGAAAAGAGAGTTCTCTATCTTGATAGTGATATTGTGGTAACATCCTGTTTAACATTATTGTTTGAAAAATCCTTAGATGGTTATCCACTTGGAGCTGTTCCTGATTTACCCAATACTTATGATGGATTTAATTCAGGAGTTCTTGTTATTGATACGGATATGTGGCGTGAGGAGAATATTTCAAAAAAACTCATTGATTTGACCGTAGAACACCACGAACATGTTTATGGGGATCAAGAAATTTTAAATATGTTTTTTAAAGATAGATGGAAGCGATTTGATGTAACTTTTAACCTACAGGTTGGTGCCGATGCCCATCGATATTATATGGGAGATTATGATTGGTACGAATTATTTGAAGGTATTCCGTGTATTATTCACTATACTACAGAGAATAAACCGTGGAAACATTTTCGATTTAATCGTTTTCGAGATATCTGGTGGTTTTACTATGGTTTAAATTGGAATGATATTTTATTACGAACTCATGTTTTGAAAGAAACATTTGTAGAATTGATTTCACCACCATTGCAACATGCTAGTATTTTTACGAATACAGGAGATCTTGAGGGGATCAGTTATCTACTAGAAAAATTACCAGATGTCCAATTTCATATTGTAGCACCAACATATTTTTCGCCAAATATTATTGAATTACAAAGCTATTTAAATTGCTACATTTACCCATGTGCTGATCCTAAAATGAAGCAGGATATCATAGACAAAACAGATATTTGCTTAGATATTAATTATGGGCCAGCTATGGATCAGGTGTTACAGGAAATGGTTAGACGAGGAAAGACAATTTATTCATTTGATTGCACCAACCATTTTTTCAATGGGGAAAGCACAGTTTTTACAGTAAATGAAATAGATGAATTGATTAGAAAAATACAAAAACTAGGAGATAAGAATGCCTCAAAAAGTGATTGCTCTTGGAGCTGATGTCCATTACCTTGACAAGGTAGAAACCGTGATAAAGTCGGTTTCGGTTCATAACCACGATGTGAAATTTTATGTGTTTAATGATGATCTACCTAGTGAGTGGTTTTTATTGATGAGAAATCGTTTAAAGGTTATTGGTTCTGAGATTGTCAATGTTAAAAAGACAGAGCATAATCTCCATGATTTTCATTTACCTAATAATATTATATCCTATGCGGCATATTTTAGATATTTCATAGCAGACGAAGTGTCAGAAGATAGGGTTTTATACCTGGATTCGGACATGATTGTCCATGATAAACTGGATGACTTATTCTCCCTAGATTTACAGGGTTATGCAATTGCAGCCGTTCAAGATCATGATATGAATGGTTTGGTATCAACTTTTAACTCAGGTATGTTATTAATTGATATTAAAAAATGGCGGGAAAATAATTCGACAAAAAGATTACTAGAGTTGACTGCCCAACACCATGAACATGTCTATGGAGATCAAGGTATTCTTAACATGTATTTTGGTGATCAGTGGTTACATTTGGATAAAGAGTATAATTTTATGGTTGGTTTGGATCAATTTTTACATTTAAATGGAAATAGCGAATGGTATAATTCTTCTTATTATGGTCATCGTGTTCCAAAGATTATCCATTATACTACAGAATATAAACCTTGGACTCATTTGACCTTAACACGTTTTCGTAAGTTATGGTGGTTTTATTATGGATTGAATTGGAACGATGTATTGTTGAATGTAGATATTACTAAACGATCCTTTAATGAACTAGTAGGAGCTCCCTTGTACAATACTTGTATTTTTACAAATAGTGCAGCTATGGAATCATTGGTGTATCTCTTGTCTGAACTGCCAGAAGTACATTTTACTGTTTTGGCACATACAAATTTTGCTCCCTTCGTCGTTGATTTGCAATCTTATTTAAATTTGTCACTTTTCCCTAATTTTAATCGTTTTAATCTGAAGGAAACCTTGGATAAGATGGATTTTTACCTAGATATCAATCATGAAGGGGAGATTGCCAATATTATCGAAGAAGTTCATAAACGAAATAAGCCAATTTTTACTTTTGATAACACTAGTCATGATTCAAGTGGAAGAAGTCATATTTTTTCATCATCGGAACCGGAGAAGATGGTAGAAGCTATTAAAAAATATTGCGCACGATTAAGTAATTAAAAGGATTTATATGAAGGCAATTGTACTTGCTGGGGATAAACATTATCTTACCCCAATACTCACAACAATAAAGTCTATTTTGTATTATAATCAAAATGTTAAGATTTATAT
>CAURHZ010000120.1:0-5308 GCA_963524345.1 uncultured Streptococcus sp. | reverse complement strand
TGTGTTATAATAGAGGCATGAAAACAAATGATATTGTCTATGGCGTCCACGCCGTTACCGAAGCCCTCCTTGCAAACACTGGAAACAAACTTTACCTCCAAGAAGATCTCCGAGGTAAGAATGTTGAGAAAGTCAAGGAACTGGCTACAGAAAAGAAGGTGTCCATTTCTTGGACTTCAAAAAAATCTCTCTCTGAGATGACCGAAGGTGCTGTTCACCAAGGTTTTGTTCTACGAGTGTCCGAATTTGCCTATAGCGAGCTGGATCACATCCTTGCCAAAACACGCCAAGAAGAAAATCCACTGCTATTGATTCTGGATGGTCTAACTGATCCCCATAATCTAGGCTCCATCCTGAGAACAGCCGATGCGACCAACGTTTCAGGTGTCATCATTCCAAAGCACCGTGCTGTTGGAGTTACTCCTGTCGTTGCCAAAACGGCCACAGGTGCTATTGAACACGTTCCAATTGCCCGAGTGACCAATCTAAGCCAAACTTTGGATAAACTCAAGGATGAAGGTTTCTGGACCTTTGGAACAGATATGAACGGTACTCCTTGCCACAAATGGAATACAAAAGGGAAAATCGCCCTCATCATCGGAAATGAAGGAAAAGGTATCTCGAGTAACATTAAAAAACAGGTCGATGAAATGATTACCATTCCTATGAATGGACATGTTCAAAGCCTTAATGCCAGTGTTGCTGCGGCCATTCTCATGTACGAAGTTTTCCGAAATAGACTATAAAAAAGTTTCCAGTCATCTGATTGGAAACTTTTTTTATGATTAACTATGTTCTGTAATAAACTTGTAAGCTTCTTGACCAGCGATAGCCCCATCTCCAACTGCTGTTGTCACTTGGCGAAGGTCTTTCAAGCGAACATCTCCAACTGCGAAGATACCATCAACTGCAGTTTTCATGTGGTTATCTGTCACAATCCAGCCAGCCTGATCTTGAATATTTAATTCTTTAACAAAATCGCTAACAGGATCCAAACCAACATAGATAAAGACACCACCGAAGGCTTGCTCTATAACTTGACCTGTTTTCACATTTTCAAAAACGACAGATTCAACTCGGTTTTCACCCTTGATTTCCCTTACTACAGAATCCCAGATAAAGCTGATTTTTTCATTCGCAAAGGCGCGGTCTTGTAAAACCTTTTGAGCACGAAGTTGGTCACGACGGTGAACAATGGTAACAGTCTTAGCAAAACGAGTCAAGAAGAGGGCTTCTTCAACAGCTGAATCTCCACCACCAACTACCAACAAATCTTGGTCACGGAAGAAAGCACCATCACACACGGCACAGTAAGAAACACCACGACTGTTCAGTTCTTCTTCTCCAGGTACTCCCAAAGGACGGTGTTTAGAACCAGTTGCTACGATAACTGTACGTGTTTCATATGTTTGGTCATCAGTCATCACTTTCTTAAAATCACCATGGTCTTCTACATTTTCAACATAACCATAAATGTGCTCAACACCAAGATTTTCAAGTGGTTCAAACATCTTTTCAGCCAATTCAGGTCCACTAATATTAGCGTATCCTGGGTAATTTTCGATATCCGATGTATTATTCATCTGACCACCTGGCAGACCACCTTCAATCAAGGCTACTTTGAGATTGCTTCGAGCAGCATACAAGGCTGCAGTCATTCCTGCAGGACCAGCACCGATAATAATAGTATCGTACATATAGATTCCTTCTTTCTTGTTGTAACTATTTTTATTCTAACTCTTTCTTGTCAATCAAGCAAGGATTATGCCTTGAAAACAAGAATTAAACTCATAACCGCAAAGGATAATACTGGAACAACCAAGACTCCAATCATAATCATATCATAGAGATGGGCTTGGCGAGCCTTGGCTGTCTTATCAACTCCCGACATGGCTCTCAGTCCAATCCAAATCCCTAAAAAAATCAGGACGAGGATGGTGGTCAAGATCAAACTCTCGAAATATAAAGAAAATAGTTGCAGTAGCATGATTTCTCTCATTTCTATCTTTTTTAAAGAGTAAACTCAGCTAGTCCAGCTAACTGAGTTTTTCTTTATCTATTATATCAAATATAAGTCCGTTTGTAACTAGCAAAGAATTCTTTTGTCCGCTCTTCTTTTGGATGGTGGATAATCTCATCTGGTGTTCCAGACTCAATGATTTTCCCCTTATCTAAGAAGAGAATCTTGTCAGCCACTTGAGCTACAAAGGACATATCATGACTGACCAAAATCATGGTTTGACCTGACTTAGCAGCATCTGCAATAGATTTTTCTACTTCTCCAACCAATTCTGGGTCAAGGGCTGAAGTTGGTTCGTCTAAGAGCAAGACATCTGGTTTCATCGCAAGTGCACGCGCTAGGGCAACCCGTTGCTTCTGTCCACCTGATAAATGGCGAGGGTAATGATTCTCACGATCAGAAAGCCCAACCTTAGCCAACTCTTCCTTGGCAATCTTAGTTGCTTCTTGGTCAGATAATTTCTTAACAACAACCAAGCCTTCTTTCACATTATCAAGTGCTGTGCGGCGTTCAAACAAATTAAACTGTTGGAAAACCATTGACAGCTTGCGACGTAGGGCAAGAATCTCTTCTTGAGTGATTTTAGAGAAATCAACTGAGAAATCATCAATCTGAATCGAGCCACTGTCAGGAGTTTCAAGATAATTGAGACTGCGAAGGAAGGTTGATTTTCCAGCTCCTGAAGAACCAATCAAGGCTACAACTTCCCCTTTTTGAATATCCAAGTCCAGATGATCCAAGACAGTCTGTCCTGAAAAGGATTTACTTAAATTCGAAATCTTAATCATTAACGAAGGTCTCCTTTCACATCTGTTTGCACTGTATCAGGTGCAGAAATAGCCATTTTTCTCTCGATGAAACGACCGAGGCTTTCAATTCCGATATTGACTACCCAATAAACAAGGGCAACGGAGATGAAGCGTTCAAAATAGCGGTAATCAGCTCCACCCAAAATCTGAGCTTGGGCAAAGACTTCCACAACACCCGCACTAAAGGCTAGGGAAGTTCCCTTGGTCAAGCCGATTAGGGAATTAATCAAGGTTGGAGTCGCCACAACAGCCGCATTAGGAATAATCACGCGACGATAAACTTGTGCTCGGGTCATCCCCAGACTGCGTGCCGCCTCAATCTCACCAGGATTAACTGAGAGAATGGCTGCACGAATGGTTTCACTGGCATAAGCTGCCTCATTGAAAGCAAAGGCTACAATCGCAAAAGCAGCCGCTGGAATCGCATTGATATTGAGACCAGTACCCCATTGCTGATTGAGAGCTTTCAAAGCCAAAGGGATTCCGTAGTAGGTCAACATGAGTTGCACCAAAATAGGTGTTCCTTTGAGGAAACTAACAAAGAAGGCCTGCAAGGGATATAAAATCTTGACACGATTGATCTTCACAATGGCAAAAAGAAGCGCCAAAACCAAGCCAAAAAGGGCACCACCAATTGTCAACATAATCGTTGTTGGAAGTTGTTGGACAATTCTTGGAATCCCATCAAAGACCGAACGTAGGCTAAACAGCTTGCCATCCGGAATCAATTGCATCAAGTTTTGGTACCAATCTGATGCTAAAATCGTTGTAACATTCATAAAAACATCCTCTCCTGATAATGATTCATTCTACCATACTTCTGCCGTCAATGAAATTATTTGCTACGGTCAGATACAGACTTTGTCTACCTACTAGTTTATCATACTTTGAAACAGGGAGGTTATATATTTTATCTATCAAAGAGATAAGTAAAAACTATTTCAGTCCCAGTTCTTCGTAAGCTTTTCGATAACCGATTTGCTTAACAGTTCCATTCTCCACTAGAATCGGTCGTTTTAATAACATACCGTCGCTTGCTAGCAACTCAGCTGCTTCTTGATTTGATAAACTTCCTACCTTATCTTTCAACCCTAATTCACGGTATTTAATCCCACTAGTGTTGAAAAATTGCTTCAATTCAAATCCTGAGGTTTCTAGCCAGTTTAAAATGACTTCTTGACTTGGTGTTTCTTCCACGATATGGACGGCTTTGTAGTCCACACCGAGTTGGTTTAATTCTTGTTTTGCTTTTTTACAAGTTGAACATTTTGGGTATTCGATAAATTCTAACATGTGTTTCACTTTCTATTTTATATCTTTAAAATCTGCGCCTTCATGCTCTAAGAGCCAGACTTTCTTTTCCACTCCTGAGGCATAACCAGTCAGACGCTTGCCTGCTCCCAGCACACGATGACAAGGTACAAGGATGGACCAAGGATTGCGACCTACAGCTCCACCAATTGCTTGAGCAGAAGCCACTTGCAGGTCTTGGGCTATTTGTCCATAGGTCACTGTCTGACCATAAGGAATGCCTTGTAAATAGGACCAAACTCTCTTTTCAAAATCCGTTCCGATTGGAGCCAAGGGTAAGTTGGATAAATCCTGAGACTTGCCTTCGAAATAAGCATCTAAGTAGGAAATAACTTGGTCTAAAATAGAATGACTAACAACTTCTTCAATTGTTTTATCTCCTAACCCCCTCTCAAAGTGCTTCTGATCCTGCACCCAAATGCCATACAGATATTGCTCGTCAGCAACCAAAGACAAGGTTCCAATTGGCGAAGAATAGAGCATTTTTGCGTACTTCTTTTGCATTATTTCTTTAATTTTTGATAGGCCAAGCGTTCCCCATCTACTGGCACCTTACCAACCTGTCTAAATCCAAGTTTTTCAAAAATATGTTGCATGGTCTTATTTTCTGCATGTGTATCTGAGCGAAAATCTAGATAATCAAAACCTTCAATCAAGCCTTCTAGGAAAGTCTGTGCAACTCCCTGTCCCTGCACATCTGCTGCCACAGCGATACGATGAAAGACTAGGTACTCTGACTCTCCTCCTTGCCAATTTCCTTCATAAATGGCTTCATAGGCCACCTCTGGACTCTTGGTCACAGCAGCATAGGCTAGCAGTTCTCCCTCTTCCAAGGCTACGTAGGCTTGGTCTGAGATGATATCATCAATAACGATATCTGCATTTGGATAGCCATTTTGCCACTGGTCACTACCAGACTTGGCTAAGCACTTTTTGGCATCCTCCATCACCTGCATAATCGCATCTACTTCGTTTGGAAAAGCTAAACGAATCTCCATCTCTTCCCCTCATTTCTAACTAGTTTCTCTCATCATAGCATAATTTAAGCCTTTTCTCAAGCAGTTAAAACTTGACTTTCTGTTTTTGTTATTTTATAATCTAGTTATCAAAACCAGATAAAAAGGAGTTGAAAATGAAAACTACCTTTTCCTACCCAAAATGGGCAGAA
>CAURHZ010000119.1:0-5319 GCA_963524345.1 uncultured Streptococcus sp. | reverse complement strand
CCTGTCTCTTTTTTTGTAATTCTATTTGAAAAATGGTATAATCATCGCATATATTTATTTGAAAATCAAATCTTTTATAATCATGCGAGGGGCAAATGAACAAGATAAATGAGTTAGGGGATAAAGTGCGACTTTTAAGAGAGGAGAAAGGACTTAGTCGTCCAGTTTTTTGTGGGGATGAGTCTGAATTATCAGTGCGTCAGTTGGTGAGAATCGAAAAAGGAGAATTTCGACCGACTATAAAAACACTAGAATATATTGCAGATAGATTAGAAATTCCATCCTACGTCTTGATGCCAGATTATAAGGAACTGCCTAAACGCTACCAAGAATTAAAGTACTTTCTTTTACATCACCCTGACTATGGAGACAAGGAGTTGCAAGAACAAAAGGAAGAATATTTTGATGAGATTTTTGAGTGTTTTTATGATGACCTGCCCCGTGATGAGAAGATGATAGTGGACTGCCTTCAGGCAATAGATGCAGTGAGAGCGACTAGTAATTCTTTATACGGAAGTGGTGTGATTGAGGACAGTCTTCAAGACTTACTATCCAGAGATGTATATAAGGCTGAGGAATTGTTGAAATTGAGACTGTATTTTCTTTGTCAGTTAATGGATGGTTTAAACGAGGGTGAGATAAAAAAGTCTGAGCATGAAACTATTCTTTATTTTCATGACAAATTAAGTTCTCAGGTTGATAAGATAGAGTTCGATTGTTTGGACTTACTTAGAGACTCCTTGTTAGCTTCTTTAACTTGTATAGAGGTTATGGGGTTGCTTCATTATTTTAAGAGGGCAGTCGAGACCTTAAATAAAATAGGGCAAAAAACACGAGATTTTCAAAAACAACCGATTGTCTTGATGGTGGAGTGGAAATATTATATTCAGATGGATTATGATACAGCCAAACAAAAGTATGAAGAAGCAAAAATGATGGCAAGGATGTTTGGCAATGGGAAGTTACTCGTTAGTTTAGATAATGAATGGGCCGAGGATCTAGAAAGATATCGTTAAAGAGTTTATAGGAGTGACATTTCTGTCATTGGAGAAATGTCGCTTTTTTGTTAAAATGAATTTGTAAATAAATAAGAAAGGGATTTGCTATGGTTAAGATGTTGTTTTTGCTACTTATCATTGGTGGGTGGTGGGGCTGAGTTTAGAGGTTTGATATGCTAGAATTTGAACGAATAAATAATGTTTTATTGCCTAGCATGTCAGAAGTTGGAGATGTACTGCTCATTCGACAAACGCTATCAACTCTTCTTCAAGTGGAAATAAGAGTTAACGGCTATTTATTGGATTTGATTACAATAAAACCCCAGATATTAAAAGTCTATCCATTAGTCGGTATAGCAAATAATGCACTTATTATTGTACGAGAAGTAAATGAGGGACTTGATATGACGTTGGAGTGTAATAGAACATTTAGAGATTTTGATTTTTTTAGAAAATTAAAATAGAAATTTAAAAAGGAGAAATAAAATATGTGGCGTTGGGTATGGAAAATAGTAAAATGGATTTTGATTAATTTAATGTGGACAGCTATTTGGGGCTGGGTTCAACAATGGTTTAGTAAATAGGAGGAATTATTATGTGGAGCTTCGTATGGAGAATTATCAGATGGATTATTATTGACTGGATTTTAACAGCAATTTGGGGCTGGGTTAAACAGTGGTTCTAGTTTAGAAATTAATAGAACAGAGTCGATTTTTACATAAAATATTAGTAAAATTAGAAATTAATATAAAAGGAGAAAAAATGAAAGTAGAGAACATTTCGTATAGGATAAATAGCAGGATACTGTTTAACAATATTTCTTTTGATACTTCAAATTCAGGTCTGACACTGATTACTGGAAAAAATGGTGCAGGAAAGTCAACATTATTGAAAGTATTACTAGGAATTGTTCAACCATATTCTGGCTCATTGATTTCTGAAGAAAAAGTTAGCTATGTTCCAGATTCTTCGGACAACTATTTCATTGGTTTATCTCCTAATTTATTATTCGAATTTTTACAGAAACAATTTTTTATTGAAACAAATTTGTTCGAAGAACGGTTAAGAGAATTACGAGAACAATTTTATTTGAATGAGAAATTAATGACACAAACAATTCAATCATTGTCATTAGGAGAAAAGAAAAAAGTAATGCTTATAGCAGCGTTTTTATTGGATTCGGACTTGTATGTTATGGATGAACCTTTATCAGGTTTAGATCAAATTTCGGTTGAAAATCTGCTTCACTTGATGGAGCAAAAGATAAATCTAGGCAAGCACTTCATTATTGTAAGTCACGAGAGGCAAGAAATTTTACCGACAGTTGATCAGATTATTTCTTTGTAGAGGAAAGTTATATGGAAAAGTTTTATTATTCTATTACTCTATTATTCCTATCTCGACAGGGATACTGGAATGATTCGAATAATGTCAAGGAATTATCGTTGCTTCAATCAACCTACAAATATTTTTTTTCATCTGTTAGTTTGATTTTTATATTTTGTTTTGCTAAACAAGAAGTTTATAAGCTATTAAGTGAAAATCAAATTTGGGGTATCCTATCATACTTTGAATTAGTAAAAATACTTGTTCCTGCAATTTTGTTATTAGGAATAATTTATGAAAATATTTATGTTTTAAAAACTAAAACAGAGAGTACAATGAGGATATTTTTCAATGTCACAGGGAGAGAATTTTGGAATATAGTATTTTTAAAGAATTTAATTCTAGTTTCCCCCATCTTAGTAGTTATTTTTTTCTATGATATTTCTTTAGGAATATTTGCGTGCCTACTTGTTTTTTTACTTAATAGTATATTTTTTATACCGAAAATCAGGTATGTTAGGCCAAGGTTTAAAAAATCGTTCAGTATGACCTATTTATTATCTGTCGTTGATGGTTTGACGGTGTTTAAAGCGATGACTATACCTGTATCTTCAACTTTTATGTTTATGTTCATGTGGTTGGTTTTGCCAGATTTTTTAGGAATTGATATCTCGAATAAAGCGATGATATTGAATACAGCTTTATTTTCAGGGACAGTATTTTTTAGCAATAAAGGGATAAATTTTTATTTTCTTACTTTAAATAAGGACTTCCCTTATCTGAAGGCTGTGGGGGTCAATCTTAATAAGTTTATAAAAAAAAGAATTTGGTCTTTAAATCTTATTAGTATCTTAATTCCGTCGATCTCGCTATATTTCTTTTTAAATTATCTGGGGTACGGCTTTATAGATATTTCCCTATTTCTTTTCGGAGTTTCTCTAGCATATTTTTTATGCCAAGGGATACAAATGTTAGAGATAATTATATTTAGAAAGTATCATTTCAAGAATGCGAAAGAATTAGATGCTTTTTCAATTCCTATAAATACAAGGATAACGTTGTACATTATTCGCTTCGTACCAGTTATGGTTTGCTTATTATTCAATCAAATTAAACTATTTGGTTTATGGGGCTTGATATTGTTAAATATAGTTTATATCAGTATTATTTATTGTAGTTTATATCGATATATGTTGTCAAAAGTAATTAAAGGAGATAATCATGTCCATTTTATCCATTAAAAATATTTCAAAGTTTTACACTTTGGACGGTAAACATCAAGAACAGGCTTTAAAGAATATAAACCTGCAAATCGCAAAAGGTAAAATTACAGCGATTTACGGGCCGTCAGGCTGTGGCAAAACTAGCTTGCTAAACATCATCAGTGGTCTAGATAGACAATATGAAGGAGTTTTAGAATTTAAAGGGGAATCTCTCCGTGACTTATCAGAGATTGAACTAACTCAATTTCGTAAAAACAAGATTGGATTTGTGTTTCAAAACTTCAACCTCATTCCTCATCAATCTGTCTTGGACAATGTCAAGCTACCTCTCTATGTCAAAGATTTATCTGACAGGGAGATGACAATGATTGCAAAGGAGCAATTAAGTAGCTTAGGAATGGAGCCTTTTATGGCTAAAAATGTTAAACAGCTTTCTGGCGGGCAAAAGCAACGTGTAGCAATCGCGCGTGCCTTGGTAAATCAGCCTGATATGATTGTAGCAGATGAGCCAACGGGGTCACTGGATTCTCAATCTCAAGAAATGGTATTGGAAGTATTTAAAAATTTAGCTCAGACAGGGAAAACAGTATTGATTGTAACCCATAATCCAGAGGTTGCTGCATATGCAGATGTGATTATCAAAATGAAGGATGGTGAAGTCGTTGAAGAAGTCAAAAAATAAAGGATTATCATTGAAAAACAAATTCAAACTTTCTTTAAATAACTTTCTGGAAAGAAAGTGGCGTAACTTATTGATTGCGCTAGCAACCTCAATCGGTTTTGTAGGAGTCTTAATTTCTTTCGGCTTGGGAAATGCTTTGATTTCGATGATTGATGAAAATACGAATGGAGGTCAAATTCCTTCTCAAGTTCAGATTGCTTTAAACACAGAAAATGCTGGACGAGGCTTTTTGAACCAAGATGATAAGAACTATATCACGGATACAGTTGGCAAAGAAGCTATTAAATATTTGGAGAGTCCTTTTGGGATGACCATGTCAAATATTACTATAGATGGGCAAGAAATGGATCTGAGTCAAACGATGCCTTCTTATGCTCAAGTAGTGAGTCTCTATGAGGATACAAGTATTTCTGTTAGTAGTAATGAGGCGGACAAAGTATTAGCCGGTTCCCTCTATACTGATGCAAATGAACAGGGCTTGACGATTCCAAGCAGTTTACTAAAAAGTTGGAATGAACAGACAGGAAAAAATCTGACGGCTAGTGATATTATTGGCAAATCAGTCTCAGCCAGCATTGTAGAAAATGCTGCTGAAGCTAGCAAGATTGCTCAATTTCAAACGAAGATTGTGCGTGTAATCAATGATGAAGATGACATGGAGGATAGCAACAGTTTCATGCCGTCTAATCAAATGGAAACAATTTTGAAAGAAGCTGGATTTACAAAAGCTGTATCTTATTTTATCTTGGAACTTAAAGATCCATCACAGACAAAAGTGGTAACAGAAGAATTGCAGAAAAATAAGAAGTATACTGTTCTTTCTCAACAGAAGGTTCTTGATATTGTGATTACTTTTATTCGTGTTATTCAGGGATTGTTGATTGTGCTTTCATCACAAGCTATTGTGGTAGCAGCGGTCATGATTGGCATCATCATTTACATTAATATCATGCAACGTTCTAAGGAAATAGGTGTCATGAAGGCAGTTGGTTATCAAAATCGTGATGTCAAAGGGATTTTTATTTACGAGGCTATCTGGATTGTAGGCATTGCCTTGCTTCTGGCCTTCTTGGTAGCACAAGGGGTGGGA
>CAURHZ010000118.1:0-5339 GCA_963524345.1 uncultured Streptococcus sp. | reverse complement strand
TTGTTAGGAACTTCTGGTCTGGAGAGTTCGTTAAATAGCATTCTTGCTGGGACAGCAATTCTGAGGCTGGTAAGGTTGTTAAGGAAAAGTTAGCCCAGTCAGGTGAGATTACTGAAGACAAACTCACCGAACTTTCTTCAGCCCTATTGGCCTTTGAAAAAGAACAAAATCCTGTTGACTTAGATGCGGAAAAGGGAAAATTGGTCAACCGTCTAAGTCCTCGTTTTGAAGCCTTGGAACAGGCCATTGCTTCTAAAGATTTGGAAAAAGTTCGAGAGGCCTTTAAGAAAATGAATTCCACTTGGACCATCAATGAAAGTGTGGTTCGTGACAATAGTACGGCCCATTATGGACGTGTTGAAACAGCTATTTCCTTCCTGCGTAGTAGCATGGAAACCGAGCCTACAGATTTTAACTCAATCCATACTTCCTTTGAGGACTTAAAAAAGGCTATTGATGATTTTGTAAGCGGAAAAGAAGTCGCAGAAGCATCGTCTGATTTAAGCCTCAAAGATGGTATTGCTCTTTTGAAGAAGGCTTTGGAACAATTCCAATCTGGAGACCAAGCATCAGGAGCAGCTAGTATGAAGGAATTTATCACTATCTGGCCAACGATTGAAGGTTCTGTTAGCACGACCAACCCTTCCCTCTATACTCGAGTGGAAAGCGAAAGCCCTGTGATTATGGTCAAGGGAAGTGAGAAGGACTACCAAGAAAAATTAGAAAAACTGATTGCAGATTTATCACAAATTGATACCAACGCACGTTACAATGCCTTTGATGCTATGCTCATTCTTCTAAGAGAAGGAGTAGAGGCCCTCTTAATCGTCATGGCCTTGGTAACAACCTTGAAAGCAGCCAAGATGCGTAAAGGGCTCAAGTGGGTTTATGGTGGTGCTATTACAGGAATCATGGCCAGTCTGGTCATTGCCTTCATCCTGCAAATTGCCTTTCCAGCAGTCACATCAGGCTCCAATCGTGAAATCATCGAAGGAGCCGTTGGGATTTTTGCAGTCGCTATGATGATTTTGATTGGAATCTGGCTCCACAGCAAATCCTCGGTCAAAAAATGGAATGCCTTTATGGAGTCGCAAATGGAAACAGTGACCAAAACAGGTTCCTTCATTTCTATGTTTGCCCTTAGTTTCCTAGCTGTTTTCCGTGAGGGAGCAGAAACCATTCTCTTTTATGTTGGGATTTTACCAAGAATTTCCAGTTTTGAATTTGTCTTGGGAATTTCACTTGCCTTGCTGGTTCTGGTAATTATTGCCGTTGTGATGAACAAGGCCAGTCAATTCTTCCTGCCGCATAAGGTCTTCTTTATCTTGACTTGGATGATCTATGCTTTGGCTTTCAAGATGCTGGGAGTTAGTATCCATGCTCTTCAGTTGACCAATATGGCACCTAACCACTTGCTGACAGGATTTCCAACGATTGACTTACTTGGAATTTACCCAAGTTGGGAAGGTTTAGCAAGCCAGCTAGTCTTTGTCATTATTGTCTTGATTGTCACTTTCAGACAGGGTGAAAAATAGATGGATAGAAAAGAATTGACAATCGTTGAACATCTGGTAGAATTTAGAAAGAGATTATTGGCTGTGGTCATTTGTTTCTTTTTTGTATTCTGTGTCTCTCTGCTGTTTGCAGACCAGATTTACCAGTATGTGACCCAATCTTTTCAGCAAAAGTTGATTGTTTTAGGCCCTAATGATATTTTATGGATATACATACGTTTGGCTAGTCTGATGGCCTTTACCATCACCTTGCCTTACACGGTGTATCATATTTGGTCTTTCATCAAACCAGGTTTGAAGAAGGAAGAAGCTAGAGCTGTCTTTGCCTATATTCCAGCTAGTTTCCTTTGTTTTCTAGTTGGACTGGCTTTTGGTTTTTACTTTGTAACACCAGCCTTACTTCAGGTTTTGTTAGGGTTGGGAGAGGGATTATTTGAAACGCAGTTAACAGCTCAAAATTATCTGTCCTTTGTTTTTCAAACGACCTTGCCTTTGGCTCTGATTTTTGAATTGCCGGTTATCATTGCCTTTTTGACGTCGATTGGGCTCATTGGACCAGAATTATTGATTGCTTATCGCCGATATGCCTATTTTATCTTATTGGTACTTGCAGTCATCTTGACACCAGCCGACTTTGTCAGTGATTTGGCAATGACTGCCCCCTTGATATTACTCTATGAATTGAGTATTGCCATCAGCAAACACATTATGAAACGCAAGCAGAAAGGAGAGAGAAATGGGAATCTTACGTGATATCGGAGCACCAGGATTGATTATCATCGTTTTAGGAGCTCTCTTGATTTTTGGACCAAAACGATTGCCTGAACTAGGCGAGTCAATCGGTAAAATGCTGTCTGAATTTAAAAAAGCAGTTAAAGGAACTGAAAATCAAGATAAGGAAGAGTAAGACTTGTGAGTTTTACTAAAAATAAGAAGTTAGGAAGTGTGTCTCTATCGGATAATTTATCATTTCCTAGCTTTTTCTTGTATTAAGAAAATATAAATTTAAGCTTTCTTTAAGAAAACTATATTACTCTGAAGGACTCTAAAATTTCACAGCTATTTATTGGTAATGACTACAGAATTCCTAGTCAATACTAAAAATGGACTAGTTTCTTTGAATAATAGAACTCCTTAATCCTCCTATTCTAGAACGGGAGGTCTAGTATTTCTTTTATGATAGGACTAGATTGTGGTATAATAGAGAGAATAAGTTTTTTTAGTAAGACAAAGGAGAAAATAGATGATTTATGCAGGAATTCTTGCTGGTGGAACTGGCACACGCATGGGAATCAGTAACTTGCCAAAACAATTTTTAGAGCTAGGTGATCGACCTATCTTGATTCATACAATTGAAAAATTTGTCTTGGAACCAAGTATTGAAAAAATTGTAGTTGGGGTTCATGGAGACTGGGTTTCTCATGCAGAAGATCTTGTAGATAAATATCTTCCTCTTCATAAGGAACGTATCATCATTACAAAAGGTGGTGCTGACCGCAATACAAGTATTGAGAAAATCATTGAAGCCATTGATGCTTATCGTCCGCTTACTCCAGATGATATCGTTGTTACCCACGATTCTGTTCGTCCATTTATTACACTTCGCATGATTCAAGACAATATCAAACTTGCGAAAAATCATGACGCAGTGGACACAGTGGTAGAAGCGGTTGATACTATCGTTGAAAGCACCAACGGTCAATTTATTACAGATATTCCAAATCGTGCTCACCTCTATCAAGGGCAAACGCCTCAAACATTCCGTTGCAAGGACTTCATGGACCTTTACGGTTCTCTCTCTGCTGAAGAGAAGGAAATCTTGACAGATGCATGTAAAATCTTTGTGATCAAAGGGAAAGATGTAGCCTTGGCCAAGGGTGAATACTCAAATCTGAAGATTACAACCGTAACAGATTTGAAGATTGCAAAAAGTATGATTGAGAAAGACTAGTAAAATGATTAATCAAATTTATCAACTAACTAAGCCTAAGTTTATCAATGTCAAATATCAGGAAGAGGCTATTGACCAAGAGAATCATATCCTCATCCGTCCTAATTATATGGCGGTCTGTCATGCGGATCAGCGTTACTACCAGGGAAAACGTGATCCCAAGGTTTTGAATAAAAAACTTCCAATGGCAATGATTCACGAGTCATGTGGAACCGTTATTTCTGATCCGACAGGAACCTATGAGGTTGGGCAAAAAGTTGTCATGATTCCCAATCAGCCTCCTATGCAGAGTGATGAAGAATTCTATGAGAACTACATGACAGGGACTCATTTCTTGTCTAGTGGATTTGATGGCTTTATGAGAGAGTTTGTTTCTCTCCCTAAAGATCGTGTGGTAGCTTATGATGCTATTGAAGACACGGTTGCAGCGATTACAGAGTTTGTCAGTGTCGGCATGCACGCTATGAATCGCTTATTGACTCTTGCTCATAGCAAGCGAGACCGAATTGCTGTTATCGGAGATGGAAGTTTAGCTTTTGTGGTTGCCAATATTATCAACTATACTTTGCCAGAAGCAGAGATTGTGGTTATTGGTCGTCATTGGGAAAAGTTGGAACTTTTCTCATTTGCCAAAGAATGCTATATTACTGATAATATTCCTGAAGATTTGGCCTTTGACCATGCTTTTGAGTGTTGTGGTGGTGATGGTACTGGACCAGCTATTAATGATTTGGTTCGCTATATTCGTCCTCAGGGAACGATTCTTATGATGGGAGTTAGTGAGTATAAAGTCAATCTCAATACACGCGATGCCTTAGAAAAAGGCTTGCTCTTGGTTGGGTCCTCTCGTTCTGGTCGCATTGATTTTGAAAATGCAATCCAAATGATGGAAGTCAAGAAATTTGCCAATCGTCTTAAAAATATCCTTTATCTAGAAGAACCTGTAAGAGAAATTAAAGATATTCATCGTGTCTTTGCTACCGACTTAAACACAGCCTTTAAAACCGTGTTTAAGTGGGAAGTATAGGTGCTGGAGGTTAATTGTGGAGAAAATCATTAAAGAAAAAATTTCTTCCTTACTTAGTCAAGAAGAGGAAGTCCTCAGTGTTGAACAACTGGGGGGAATGACCAATCAAAACTATTTGGTCAAAACAACAAATAAGCAATACATTGTTAAATTCTTTGGTAAAGGGACAGAAAAGCTGATCAATCGTCAAGATGAAAAGTACAATCTTGAACTACTAAAGAATTTAGACTTAGATGTAAAAAATTATCTTTTTGATATTGAAGCTGGTATCAAAGTAAATGAGTATATCGAATCTGCGATTACGCTTGATTCAACGTCAATCAAGACCAAATTTGACAAAATTGCTCCAATATTACAAACCATTCATGCATCTGGTAATGAATTAAGAGGAGAATTTGCTCCTTTTGAAGAAATCAAAAAATACGAATCCTTGATTGAAGAGAAAATCCCTTATGCCAACTATGAAGCTGTTCGAGAAGAAGTCTTCTCCTTAGAGAAAAGACTGGCTGACTTAGGTGTTGACAGAAAATCTTGTCATATTGATTTGGTGCCTGAAAACTTTATCGAATCACCTCAAGGACGACTTTATTTGATTGACTGGGAATATTCATCAATGAACGATCCAATGTGGGATTTGGCTGCCCTCTTTTTAGAGTCCGAATTCACTCCCCAAGAGGAAGAAGAGTTCTTATCTCACTACGAGAGTGCCCAAACACCTGTCACTCGTGAAAAGATTGCAATCTATAAAATTTTACAAGACACTATTTGGAGTCTATGGACAGTCTATAAAGAAGAGCAAGAGGCAGATTTTGGTGACTATGGTGTGAATCGTTACCAAAGAGCTGTT
>CAURHZ010000117.1:0-5357 GCA_963524345.1 uncultured Streptococcus sp. | reverse complement strand
GCTCCCACTTGTGGTGCCAACAGAGTTACTAAGAAGACAATGAAGGCCAAGATTCCTGTACTTGCTGCAAGGATTATGTGAATATGAGGCAGGGGACGGAGGGTTTGTATAATAGGTGTGTCCTTTCCTGCAATCCAAGGTTCCAACACATAAAATGATAGACTGGCGAATCCATAAGAAAAAATCAAAGTTAATAACACAGCAAGAAGATTTGATGTCAACTGTGAAAAAATGATATAGAAAGGCCAATGGAAAAGATAAACCGCATAGCTAGTATCCGCTAAAAAGCTGATAATCTTTGGCTCCTGTATATGAGGAGTCTTTTCATGTAAGACACGCGCCGCCAGAATCATAGCAATGGCCGCAATGCTGGCAAGCAAGAAGCCCATAAGATAGGCAAAGAGATAGGTAAATTTGACAAAGAAGGTCAAAATGAGTAAGAAGCCAAAACCTCCTGCAAAAACTAAAAGGGTCTTGCGTAAATCCCAGATTTTATCCAACTGCTTAACTAAAGAAGTCGTATGACGAACGCCTACAATAGTTGCTAGGATACTTCCCAAAAAGAATGGATAGACATGAGTTAAACTGGAGAAGTAAACAGAGGAATAGGAGGTTACTAGAAAACTACCAATAAACATGGAGAAGAAACTAATCAAGAAGGCAGCAGCTGATAAGAGAAAAACCATCCCCTTCAACTGACCATTTGATTTAGCCTGTTTGGATAAGAACCAAACTGCCAATCCCCAAAGAATATAGTAGTGCACCTCAACGGCCAAGCTCCAATTATGAACAAACAAATGAGGAATGAACTGAGATTCATAACTCCCACCTGTTAGCAGTTCATAGAAGTTGGTCATGAAGCCTAAGACACCCGCAATCTGACCCCCAATTCCAGCCACATAATCTTGCCGAACTAGAAAAGTAAAGGGCATGGTTACCAAGACCATCAAAACCACAGGTGGCACAATCCGATAAAAGCGTCTCCTAAAAAATCCAACCAAATCAATTTCATGATTTTTAGAAAATTCTTCGATGAGTAGAGCCGTAATCAGGAAGCCTGAAAACGTGAAAAAGACATCTACCCCGAAAAATCCTCCAGGAAAGATCGTCTGAAAGAAATGATACAAGAGTACCAAAAGTAAACCTGTAATCCTAATCAAGGAAAACCATTTAATACGCATACGAGTTTATTCTCCCTTTCATTATACACTTTATTCTATCAAAAAAAGAAGAAAAATCCCAAGAGAAAACTTAGGATTTTTAGCTTATATCAATTCCAGTTTAAAAATTACGGCCTGACTTATTATAGCCATATTTTTCAACAAAATACTCACGGAATTCCAAGAGATTGTCATCCATGATGGCTTGTCGCACTTGCTTCATCAGGTTAAGCAAGAAGTAAAGATTGTGATAACTCGTCAATCGGATACCAAAGGTTTCATCAGCCTTGAGCAGGTGACGAAGATAAGCGCGTGTATAGTTCTTACATGTGTAGCAATCACACTCAGGATCTAGTGGCGTAAAGTCCTCAGCAAACTGAGCATTTTTGACAACCAAACGACCTTGACTGGTCATACAAGTTCCATTACGAGCGATACGAGTCGGCAAGACACAGTCAAACATATCTACACCACGAATCACCCCATCAATCAAGCTATCTGGCGCTCCCACACCCATCAAATAGCGAGGTTTATTTTCAGGTAGCAGTTGGGTTGTGAAGTCCAAGACTGCATTCATCTCTTCGTGGGTTTCTCCCACCGCCAAACCACCGATAGAGTAACCTGGGAAGTCCATGCTTACAAGGTCATGAGCCGATTGGCGACGCAAGTCTTCAAATCCTGCCCCCTGTACAATCCCAAACAAACCTTGGTCATGTGGACGACGGTGAGCCTTCAAACCACGCTCAGCCCAACGGCTTGTACGCTCGATTGATTTCTTAACATAGTCGTATGGTTGATAAAACTGAGGACATTCATCAAAAGACATCATGATATCTGAACCTAGATTGTTCTGAATAGAGATGGCCTTTTCTGGTGATAGGAACATCTTAGAACCATTGAGATGGTTTTTAAAGGTTACCCCTTCTTCTGTGATATTGCGACTATCTGCTAAGGAATAAACCTGAAAACCACCACTATCTGTCAAAATAGGCTGGTCCCAATTCATGAACTTGTGGAGACCACCTGCGCGTGCAATGAGTTCATCTCCAGGACGCAGCCAGAGATGATAAGTGTTTGACAGGATAATTCCCGAACCCATCTCCTTCAATTCTTCAGGCGACTGAGTTTTGACAGTGGCTTGTGTCCCAACTGGCATAAACATAGGTGTTGGGAAGGTACCGTGGGGAGTGATGATTTCTCCCAGACGAGCTCCTGTGTGTTTTTCTTTCTTAATCAAACGGTATTTGATTGGTGAATCTGACATTTTTTACCTCCGAAGCTGGGAAAGACAGTCCCAGTTCATACTTTGTGCCCAAGGGCATACTGTATGATTTTATCAAAAAAAGCAGGAACTGTCACGAACTATGGTATAATGAGAGAATGAAATACCCAAAAATTGATTTAAAAACCATTCGTCTGCAAGCCAGACAATTTCAGGCTGAAAATCCCCGCCTCTTTCTCGTCTATCTCTTACCTAGCATGCTGGTCATCTTGTCTGGCTTCCTCAATCCCTTAGAGCGCATCAACGAGAGTGTTTTAGAACAACCCTTTTTAAGCGTGTTTGGCCATGTATTCCAAGCCTACCTCTTTCCATTATTAGTTTCCTTTATCGGAACAATACTTCTAACCAGTTCAGTTTATACAACTCTGAAACTCATAAAGAATCCTGATACAGAACTAGCCGTCAAAAATAGTCTCACACTCTTTAACGAAGAGCAATTTTCACAAACCTTTTTGACTCTCCTTCTCAAACGTTTCTATCTCTTCTTATGGAGCATTCCTAGTTTACTCGGGATTTACTTTCTCTTTTACAGTAGCTTTCTAGCAAAGAAATTCGTTACCCTTCACCCTGAGTTTCCCAATCTGGATCTCACGTCAATTGAAACCGAGCGCTTCCTCATGACCTTTGGTCTTTACTTTCTAGCAAGTATCCTCTTGATGATTGTCGGAAATAGTCTCTATATCCCACAATACTATGCCTATTCGCAGGTAGAATTTCTCCTCTGTGACACCCTAGATTTAGGACAAGCCAAACCAGAACAAATCCTTAAAACCAGCCGTTTCTTAATGAAAGGTTACAAATTTCAGCGCTTTGTCCTAGACTTACAACTCCTTCCTTGGTATTTCCTCAATTGGATTACCTTTGGGATTGCTAGTTTCTCACTCCTACCCTACATTCAAATCAATAAAATGATTTTTTACCGAGCAGTATTGGCTCGAAAACGTCCAAAAGCTTGAAGGTGGCCCCTCAAGCTTTTTTCTATCAATGAGTTTCTCCACCTACCAACTTGAGATCCTGATCTCCATGTTCTATAATAGCCCCGATTGCCGCTTCTATCCCTCGCCTAATATCCACTAAACTCATAGCTGGAGTAGTCGGTCGATTCACCACCTGTTCCATCATATAAGGAATGTGCATAAAACCTGCCTTAACATGTGGAAATTTCTTTTCTACCAAATAGAGAGCCTGATACATCAAATGATTGCAGACAAAAGTCCCTGCCGTATTTGAAACAGAGGCCGGCAAGCCCTCTTTTTTTATAGCTTGGACCATCGCTTTAATCGGCAGACTACTAAAGTAGGCCGAAGCACCATCCGCTCGAATGGGAAGGTCAATCGGCTGATTACCTTCGTTATCAGGAATGCGTGCATCGTCTTGATTAATGGCTACTCGCTCAGGTGTCAAGCTGGTTCTTCCACCTGCTTGGCCGATACAAAGGACAAAGTCAGGTTGATAGCGGTTCATCTCTTCTTCCAATACTTGAGCCGATTTGTGAAAGACTGTTGGCACTTCTAGCCAACGAACCTCAGCACCATGGATTTTAGCTGGTAAACCTTTAATGGCTTCCAAGGCTGGATTAACCTTTTCCCCTCCAAAGGGCTCAAAACCTGTCACTAATACTTTCATTCCTAACTCCTTACAAACGATTCCATGAAATTCTGTTCTTAAACACAAGTATAACATATTTCTCTTATTCTGGAATGAAAAGGACTAGCGAGACTAGAATTGGCCTCTGATACTCAATGAAAATCAAAGAGCAAACTAGGAAGCTATCCGTAGGTTGCTCAAAGCACAGCTTTGAGGTTGCATATAAAACTGACGTGGTTTGAAGAGATTTTCGAAGAGTATGACAAAGAAAAAACGAACGAGACTCGCTTCCTATCACGAAAGCTAGATCTCATTCGTCAAAATGATATTACAAAGTATGGTTTATCCATTCATTGAAACGTGAACGTGGTCATAGTGGTTTTCTGTCACGCTACCGCGGTCTGGCATTGGGTTCCAAGTATTAGCTGGCCCATATTTGCTATCGAATGGAGCATAGAAACGTTGTTTCCAGATGATGTAACTAATTCCTCGGCTGGCCATATTTTGAATAGCGTATTCCGCAATCTTATCCCCTAGTTCTGAGCTTTCTGGTACCATAAAATCGATAGCCAAACCTTTTCCGTGATCTCCACTATCTCCTGGACGGTAACCACTAAAGGATGTGATGCCAAACAAGTTGGCGATTTCTTCTTTAAAGGCAGCTGTTTGTGGTTGAAGGCCAGCATTTTCAGATTTCGCTACTGCCAGTCCAGCATAATCAGGCGCAGCTGGAGCCGCGTAAGTTGCTGAAGTTGTTTTCGTCTCTTCTGGTTGATAAGTAGAAACTGCTGTTGTAGCTTCATTTGATGAGGCTTCTTTTACTTCTTCTGAACTTGTTGCAGTTGTTTCTGTTGTTTTTTCTTCTACTAGAGTTGTAGTTGTTTCCACTGCTGACTCGGTTTGAGGGCTTGCTTGTGTTTCCTGCTTCTCAGCTGGAGTCGTTGCCTGAGGAGCTGCTTCTGCAACTGCACCAGTTGTTTCGGCTGTTTGCTCCTCTGAGACAAAAGTCTCTGTAGATGGTGCCACTTCTTCTGCAGTAGCAACTGTCTCTGCAACTTCTGAACTTGATGCCACTTCTTTTGTTCTTGTAGTTTCTACCGCTTTTGGAGCTTCTGCAATCGGTTGAGAAAGGTCTGCAACCTGAACAGTTTGATCATCAACCGTCACTTGATTGGTTGTCAAATCTGCTGTCGCAGTTGTCACTTCTTCACTAGAATCTGCTTGAGGTGTTTGGATTTCAACTTCCGTTACTTCTTCTGCTTCATTGACAGTTGTTGTCAAAACAGTTTCTGGGAAAATCAAGTCCATATTAGTGATTTTATTCAAAT
>CAURHZ010000116.1:0-5382 GCA_963524345.1 uncultured Streptococcus sp. | reverse complement strand
GCCTTGCACCAAGTGCACTGGTACATGCGTGGTCGTGGTTTCCTTGTATGGCATCCAAAAATGGATGAATACATGGACAGCCTTGATGGCTATCTTGACGAAATCAGCGAACGCTTGATTACACTTGGTGGCAGCCCATTCTCTACTTTGACAGAATTCCTTCAACATAGTGAAATCGAAGAAGAAGAAGGAGAATTCCGTAGTGTTGAAGAAAGCTTGGAACGTGTCCTAGATGTTTATCGTTATCTCATCACTCTGTTCCAAAAAGCTTTGGATGTTACTGATGAAGAAGGTGATGATGTGACAAACGATATCTTTGTTGGTGCTAAAGCTGAACTTGAGAAAACGGTTTGGATGCTTGCGGCAGAACTTGGACAAGCACCTGGTTTGTAAGATAAATGCATCCCTTTCTATCATGAGTTTCTGTATCACTACTCATGATAAACTATCTTTTAAAAATCATGTAGCAGACAAAGTTACATGATTTTTTCTTTGCTTCTCCGGCGACTCATTTGTCAAAATGCTGATTTTAAGGTATAATAGTTGCTGTTCGAGAAATTTTGATTTTCAAAGAATAGTGAATGATGATAAGGAGAAACCATGAACAACTTACCAAATTGCCCAAAATGTAACTCAGAGTATGTCTACGAAGACGGTGCCCTACTGGTTTGCCCAGAGTGTGCTTATGAGTGGAATCCTGCTGAAGTTGCAGATGTAGAAGAGGGCCTTGTTGCTATCGATGCCAACGGGAATAAATTGGCTGACGGTGATACTGTAACCCTCATCAAGGACTTGAAAGTAAAAGGTGCGCCAAAAGATTTGAAACAAGGGACGCGCGTGAAAAATATCCGCATCGTAGAAGGCGACCACAATATCGACTGTAAAATTGATGGCTTCGGTGCCATGAAACTCAAATCAGAGTTTGTGAAGAAAATTTAAGCATGTCAAAGCACTACAAACTTGTATTTTATAGCCGTATCTTCTTGTTTCTAGCGGCTTTTACGGGAGTTTATCTTGAAATCGCCAAGCATGGTGGATTTGGGATGCTTCTCTATTACACTGTTCTGTCCAACCTTTTAGTCGCGATTTTTACGCTCTATCTCCTAAAGGTTATGAGCCGTTTAGGTGTAAACTGGCAAAGGCCAAGCCTCTTGCGCTTAAAAGGTGGGGTCACCATGAGTATCATGATTACCTGTGTGATTTACCATTTCCTATTAGCGCCTATTGCGACTAATTTCTATACTCTAGAAAATTTCCTTTGCCACTATATCGTTCCCCTCTGGTTTTTAGCAGATACACTCTTTTTTGACAAACAGGGTCAATACAAAATCTGGGATCCAGTTGTGTGGACGATTTTACCCTTGCTTTATATGATTTTTGCTCTTTTTAATGGCTTGGTACTGAAACTTGATGTTCCTAATTCTAAGGTCAGTCCCTTCCCTTACTTCTTTTTGAATGTAAACAAGGGTTGGGATGTCGTGTTCAAGTGGTGTCTGATTATCTTTGTTGCCTATATGGTGGCAGGATTTATCTTCTACTTTATTAAGCAAATCAAGAGAAAGTCATCCTAAGACACAAGGGATTCATTTTCGAGTTTAAGAAGGAGTCTATATACGAATGAGACTTCTTCTTTTCTTGCTTTTTTGATAAGTATCAAAAAATAGAAGATTAAAAGAAATATAGAAAGAGATTTCATGAAACAATTTTTAGAACGGGCCAGTATTTTGGCTCTCTCCCTCGTTTTGATTACGTCCTTTTCCATCTCGAGTGCCCTGCCAGCCATGTTTGACTATTATCAATGTTATCCTAAGGAACAAATTGAGCTCTTGGCGAGCTTGCCTTCCTTCGGGATCATGATTATGTTATTACTAAATGGTTTCTTAGAAAAAATATTTCCTGAGCGCTTACAGATTAGTTTGGGCTTGCTGATTTTATCACTAAGTGGAACGGCTCCCTTTTGGTATCAAGCCTATCCCTTTGTCTTTGGAACACGGATTCTTTTTGGTTTGGGTGTTGGGATGATCAATGCCAAGGCCATTTCCATTATCAGTGAACGTTATCAAGGGAAGACGCGAATTCAGATGTTAGGGCTACGCGGTTCTGCAGAGGTTGTTGGAGCTTCTCTCATTACCTTGGCCGTTGGCCAGTTGTTGGCCTTTGGTTGGACAGCTACTTTCTTAGCTTATAGTGCTGGATTTTTGGTGCTGACTCTTTATCTGCTCTTTGTCCCTTATGGAAAAGAAAAGAAAGAAGTCAAGAAAAAAGCGAAGGAAGCAAGTCGTTTAACTCGAGAAATGAAAGGCTTAATTTTTATCCTAGCTATAGAGGCGGCAGTTGTAGTTTGTACCAATACGGCTATTACTATTCGTATTCCAAGCTTGATGGTGGAAAGAGGACTGGGAGATGCCCAGTTATCTAGTTTTGTTCTTAGTGTCATGCAGCTGATTGGGATTGTGGCTGGGGTGAGTTTTTCTTTCTTGATTTCTATCTTTAAGGAAAAATTGCTCCTCTGGTCTGGTATTACCTTCGGCTTAGGGCAAATTGTGATTGCTTTATCTCCATCCTTGTGGGTGGTAGTGGCAGGAAGCATTCTGGCTGGTTTTGCCTACAGTGTAGCCTTGACGACGGTCTTTCAACTTGTCTCTGAAAGAATTCCAGCTAAACTCCTCAATCAAGCAACCTCATTTGCAGTTTTAGGCTGTAGTTTCGGAGCTTTTACGACCCCATTTGTTCTAGGTGCAATTGGATTACTAACTCACAATGGGATGTTGGTCTTTGCCATTTTAGGATCATGGTTGATTGTTACCTCTATCTTTGTTATGTTCCTGCTTCAAAAGAGAGCTTAGGATTGATTCCTAAGTTTTTCTTTCTGGGAATGTTGTACCCATACAGTTTTGGATTTTCTAGCTTGTTATGAAACTAATTTCTTGATAAAATAGAGGTTATGACGAGATATAAAGCAACTATTTCCTATGATGGTTATGCCTTTGCTGGTTTTCAGCGCCAGCCTCATGCGAGAAGCGTTCAGGAAGAAATTGAAAAACCCTTGACTAGATTGAATAAGGGGCAAGCCATTACCGTTCACGGTGCTGGTAGGACTGATAGTGGGGTTCATGCTTTGGGACAGGTGATTCATTTTGACTTGCCTTATCAAATGGATGAGGAAAAACTTCGCTTTGCTCTGGATACCCAGTCCCCTGAAGATATTGATGTGATTTCAATTGAGCTTGTGGCGGATGATTTTCATTGTCGTTATGCCAAGCACAGCAAGACCTATGAGTTTATCGTGGATAGAGGCCGTCCTAAAAATCCGATGCGCCGTCACTATGCTACTCACTTTCCTTATCCGCTTGACGTGGAACGGATGCAGATGGCAATCAAAAAGCTTGAGGGAACCCATGATTTTACAGGTTTTACAGCCTCTGGAACCAGTGTAGAGGATAAGGTTCGCACCATCACAGAAGCTAGTTTAACAGTCGATGAGACAGGGCAGTTTTTGACCTTTACCTTTTCAGGAAATGGTTTCTTGTATAAACAGATTCGCAATATGGTGGGGACACTGCTCAAAATCGGCAATAATCGTATGCCAGTAGAGCAGATTGACTTGATTTTAGAGAAGAAGGACAGGCAGTTAGCAGGTCCAACAGCAGCACCAAATGGCTTGTATTTAAAGGAGATTCGCTATGAAGAATAATCGTATTTTAGCACTTTCAGGAAATGATATTTTTAGTGGTGGTGGTTTGTCAGCTGATTTGGCTACCTATACCTTGAACGGCTTGCATGGTTTTGTAGCTGTGACTTGTTTGACAGCCTTGACGGAAAAAGGTTTTGAAGTCTTTCCAACTGACGATGCCATTTTTCAACATGAATTAAATAGTTTGCGTGATGTGAAATTTGCAGGGATTAAAATCGGTCTTCTACCAACTGTTAGTGTGGCTGAGAAAGTATTGGACTTTATCAAGCAGCGCCCAGGTGTACCTGTGGTATTGGACCCTGTCTTGGTCTGCAAGGAAACGCACGACGTGGCTGTAAGTGAACTCTGCCAAGAGTTGATTCGCTTTTTCCCTCATGTCAGTGTAATTACGCCTAACCTCCCAGAAGCAGAATTATTGGCTGGTCAGGAAATCAAAACCTTGGAAGACATGAAGGCTGCAGCGCAGAAATTGCATGACTTAGGAGCGCCAGCAGTTATTATCAAGGGAGGCAATCGCCTTAGTCAGGACAAGGCTGTGGATGTCTTTTATGATGGCCAAACCTTTACAGTCCTAGAAAATCCTGTTATCCAAGGCCAAAATGCTGGTGCAGGTTGTACCTTTGCCTCAAGCATTGCCAGTCACTTGGTTAAAGGTGATGAACTTTTACCAGCAGTAGAAAGTTCTAAATCTTTCGTTTATCGTGCCATTGCACAAGCAGATCAATATGGAGTAAGACAATATGAAGCAAACCAAAACAACTAAAATTGCCCTTGTATCCCTCTTAACCGCCCTTTCTGTGGTTCTAGGTTATTTCTTGAAAATCCCAACACCGACAGGCATTCTAACTCTTTTAGATGCGGGTATCTTCTTTACGGCCTTTTACTTTGGCAGTAAAGAGGGAGCCATCGTTGGAGGATTAGCAGGATTCTTGATTGACCTCTTATCAGGCTACCCTCAATGGATGTTCTTTAGCTTGGTCAACCATGGCTTGCAAGGATTTTTCGCAGGATTTAAAGGCAAAACTCAGTGGTTAGGTCTTATCTTAGCAACGATTGCCATGGTAGGGGGTTACGCCTTGGGTTCTACATTGATGAATGGCTGGGCTGCAGCCCTACCAGAAATTTTACCAAATTTCATGCAAAATATGGTAGGGATGATTGTAGGATTTATTCTTAGTCAAAGTATCAAGAAGATTAAGTAAAGAGGCTGAGTCAAGAGTCTTTCAAATAAGAAAAACGCATAGTATCAGGTGTTGAAAACTTGATACTATGCGTTTTATTGTGGGAAGATTTTCGAAAAATATTAATCAAAATAAAGCAAGTCTTTGCTGGTGCTTGTAAAGAGGTCAAAGCCATCCTTGGTAACAACACCGCAGTCTTCAATACGAACACCGACTTTACCAGGGATATAGATACCTGGTTCAACAGAGAAGCACATGCCTTCTTCGATGACCATGTCGTTTCCTTCCATGATAGATGGGAATTCGTGGACATCCATACCGATACCGTGACCGAGACGGTGGTTGAAGTACTCACCGTAACCAGCTTTTTCGATGACTTCACGGGCAGCGCGGTCCACTTCATGGGCAGTCACACCCGGCTTGATAAAGTCAAGAGCAGCCCGTTGGGCTTCGAGGGTCAAGTTGTAAATATCTTTCTTGAATTGGTCAGGTTTGCCGACAGCGACT
>CAURHZ010000115.1:0-5382 GCA_963524345.1 uncultured Streptococcus sp. | reverse complement strand
AAGACGATCATCAAGTAAGTTATCAGCCTATGGCATTAAATATGTCACTCTATAAAAAATAAGAATCATGTCACCTAAACTGATGACATGATTCTTTTATTTCGTAGTATAGGCAAAACTGATGGCACTATCTGCTTGCGAGATTTTTCTAAAGGTATAGTTAGGGTTGCCACCATAGTTAGTTTCAGACACAAGGAAAGAACCATCATCATAGACCTTCTCTACAAAAGCCACATGACCATAGTCTGCTGGTGTGCCATGTGTACCTCCCACAAAAGAAACAATAGCACCTGCTCTTGGTGTGGAACCCGTTTCTCCACCAAGACTTGAAGCTGTCGCAACCCAGTCCTGACCATTTCCCATGGTATTAATGATTGAAATCTTCTCTCCATTACTTCCTTTTAATTTTAAGCCTAATTGATTCATACGAGCCGCAACACCCCATGTACATTGTCCATAGGCATAGGCCATTCCATCTCCACCACCAGGAACAGAATGATCATACAAGTCCCCACGAACCCCTTCAAGGGATTGCGGGTCACTTTTTGCCTGTCCTCCATTTGTCTGGCTAAAGCCTTTTTCAATTTGGTAATACCATTCCGTTGCTCTGGTTTGTCTTTCCAGTAGTTTGTCACCAGAATTTCCCTCCCAATAGGTAAGAAAGAGTTGGGCGAGATTGGCTGCACTGCCCGTATTTCCAAAGAAATCCTTTAACCAACTTTGATAGTAAGGACTATCCCCATGAAGCATAAAATCAAGTTGTAGGTCTAAATCATACCACTTCTTATTTTTGATATGTGCATAATTCAATAAAGCTGTATGACGTGTTGAACCATCTGCAGTATCCGTCCATTGACCTAACCCCAAACCTCTATGAAGAATATTAGGATAAGCACCACTATAAATGGCTGGCCCTCCTATCGCTAACCAGCTTTCATCATCCCATGAGGAATCGGTAGCGCCAACAGGAGGAGATAAATAATCCCCTTCAGCACGTTTAGGATTAATAGAAGACTCTACCGACCAATTTCCTAAAATTGCCGCAATAGCTTGAGGACTTGCCCCTTGAGATTTCAAAAACTCATAAATATGTTTTGCTCGTTCAAACTCATCCCCACCAAACTGACCAATTGCTGGTAAAATAGTAGTCTGAAGTTGAATGACTTTGGGAAAATAAAATTGCGGATTGACATACACCAATTTTTCTTTCTTGTTCTTATACTTTTGATAGGAAACTTTCAAACCTGTATCGTCTGGTGTTTCACCAATAATATCACCCGTTAGGACTCTTGTCCCCTCAATCGCACGACCATTATGAATAGAATACAAGGTTAAACGACTCTCATTCTCTCCTTTTCCGTTAGTGAGAATTACATTGTCACCATCTAGAGATACTACCCCATCCATTGGTGCGACAATCGTTTGGTGAGCCTTGGCTTCTAGTAGAATGTACTCCTGAAGAGTAGGTTTTCCGTCTAAATCATAGTATCCATAACGATAAGTCATGGTTAGACTATCTTCGTTGCTTTTCCCCTCAAATGGATTGTCCAATTCCTGCATGGAAGCATACACACCCTCTTCTTTTAGTTCCTTCATTTCCTCTTGATCGTCTTTTGATAGTTTATACTTAGGAGTTTCATAGAGGTCTTGCATGGATTTCAAATCTTCCCCATCGTTTAAATCATGCCACAGAGTAGATAGATAATCCTTGTAAGTTTCTGAACTAAATAAGTGAACTGCTTTGTGTAACTCATAGTCATGGAATTTAAAGTTCATATACCCCATCACATCATCAACTTTTGTGTAATAGGTAATTCCTTTGTCATTTGTACGAGTATGTTCTGCGTCTTCCCAAGTTAGGTGGGTATAAGCTTTTGTTAATTCAAATTCATCTTGTTGAATCAAACTAGCAGATGAAAATCCTAAAAAGAAGCTCATCATAAATAAGAGAAGAAAGACTAATCCTCCAACTATCCAGGTTACAGGATTTCCCGCCGCAAATGTAAAGAAGGAAAAGGCTGCTTTTAGTTTTTGATAGATATTTCGGACACTTGTAAGACCTTGTTTCTTTAATTTTCGATACCGATTTTTAAAGGAACTTGGATTATCTTTCGCTAGTTTCCATCCTTTTCCATCCTTAAAATGATGGTATCGCTCTTTTGTGTTGGTCAGTCTTTTCTTGGTAAAACGACCTGTTGCTTGTCCTGTTTTGACACTAGCTTTTCCAAGATTATAAGAAAGCCGACTGTAGCGTTTCCCTTTTCTAATGGTCTCTTGAAGTGTGCGATAGCCTTCTAAATCTTCATTTTCTGAAGCTAACTCTCCACCTTCACGTCCAAGGACATAAAGGAAAGTTTTGGCTTTCCTACTAACCTTTTTGGATTTATAGGCTTGTTTAGTAGATTTTAAATTTTCTTTGGCGGCCTTGACTTCTTTCTTAGCTTTTAATTCTTCTAAACTCTTCCCTTGAAAGAAAAAATTGGATTTTGCTTTCGATTCCTGACCGTAGAGAAACTTTTGATTGATGTTTCTTTTCTTACGCTGTTCTTTTCTTTCTTCTTTTGACTGTGCCTTTGCTTCCCTAAATTGCTCCTTGGCTATTTTCAATCGTTTCCTAGCATGAGGTAATCGTCTGTCTCTTAATTCTTTACGATTCAAAAAAGATGGAGGACTATTTTGAAGAATATGATTGTAGTCTTCATTTGCTTGTTTTACTCTCTCCTTTGAAGCTTCTTTCATCTCCTCTAGCTTTTTCTTTATCTCTTTTTTCCATGCTTTTTCATCCAGCACAGCGGAATCTTTTTTCTGTTTCTTCACCTCCTTCTTTCCTTGTTTCAAGAATTTCTTCTCATCTTTTAGACTTCTTCTAAATGCCTTTCGGGCACGTATGATTTCTCTTTTATCCTTCATTTACCTTCCCCTTAATTAGAAGCCATTTTATCAGGATCCGTACTCATGATATCAAACAATTGAGTACCTTGAGGAATCTTATTTTTAAAGGGAACGACAACGGAACCAGCTTTTATTAGTCCAGCCCCTTTTTCTGGGTTGACTAGGTATTTTTCAAGTTCTTTTGACAAACCTAATAGTTGAACCAGTTCTTCTCGGTCATTTTTTGCTTGCTTGAGGAGAATCATAAATTCACTATTTGCAATAATCCGTCTACCATTTGGATCTAACAATAAGGTTTCGACATTTTGGGTTATCCCAGTCGGACTAGCTCCATATTTTCTGACACGACTCCACAATTTAAAGAAGAAATCACTGGCATATTTATCTAATAAGAGAAGCTGCATTTCATCAAAATAAATCCAGGTCTTCTTCCCTAATTTTTGGTTCCGAACGACACGATTCCATATCTGATCAAAAACAACCATAAGAGCGATTTGTTTCAGCTCATCTCCTAACTTTTTAACGTTATAGATTAAGAAGTTAGATCCTGTCTGAATATTGGTCTTATGAGAAAAAATATCAAGAGAACCTTCAACATACAGTTCCATATCAAGTGCCAAATTCTGCGCTTCTTCTTCTGGTTGTTGACTCAATACAAAGACCCATTCTTCCAAAGAAGGCTCTTTAAATGACTGATAGGTCAGTCTGGTGACTCGGTCAATAATCGATTTTTCTCTTCCATCCATTTTTCTATCCAATAACTTGCCGATAAAGGATAAAAGAAATTCTGATTTTACCTTTACAGGATCTTCATCCATATTTTCTTCAGACAAGTCAAGAACATTGAGATAGGTTTGGGAATCAGGCGCAATATCAATCATTTCTCCACCAAAAGCCCGTCCAATCACACTGTACTCTGCTTCTGGATCAACGATGATAATTTCTGTATTCTCACCAGATTCTTTGATTTTTGTCGTGATAATCTCATGCTTGGTTGCCATGCCTTTACCAGCTCCAGATGTTCCTAAAATCAGACCAGACGGTGTATTTAATAGGCTTCGATCAATGGTAATAATATTGCTTGAGATTTGATTGATACCGTAATATTTCCCACTACGGTCTTGTAAGTCTACTGAAGTCCATGGAGAGTTCACTGCTATATTGGACGTTAATAAACTCCGTGATACGCCCTCTAAAAAATCACAACCAAATGGCAGCAAACTATTAAAGGCTGCTTCTTGCATATATGGAAGTTTATCAATCATTAGGTCATTTGAGCCGGCCACTTGTTGAATCGTGTCTAGGGCTTGTTTGAGTTCTTCTTCATCCTGACCAAAAACACCAATCAAGAAGACTGTTTGAAATAGTTTATCTCCTGTCTCTGTCATAGTTTTTAAGAGTTCCTCAGCTTCATCGATATTGCTTTCTAATACATGACCTACTTTTTCCAAATAGATACCTGTACGAGCTAGTTTTTGTTGTTCCCCAATCTTTTGGGATTCCATCAAGGTCTTCTTTGTTCGTAGTTTCTTCATAGCATCTGCCTTAGTCGAACTTTGAGCATGAAGGCTTACAATCAATTCCAAATCTCCTTGCATGAGGTCTCGGATAAACTGATCCCCTAATTCCATGCCGTAGTCTCTCACATAGACAATCTGCAATAAGCGATCATTGATTTGTAGGTAATTCTTGTTTTTAAAATCCAAGAGATTAGGGGCTATGAAGTGACGAGTTGTCTGACCAGATCTCGTTAAATCACGATAAGAAAAAGGAAGATGGTGTTCTCCTCTAAGCATATCCGCCAACAAGTTGACACGCTCTTCTCCAGCCAAGGATTCAAATCGTGCATCAATTTCTGAGAAACCACTCTTGAAATATTCTCCTATTTGAGACAAGGAACGATAGGCTTGTTTGGGATTAGAATCCTTTCTTCCAAAGCTAATCAGTTTAACAGCCGAAAAGTTATTTTCACCACTATCTAAATTCTGATTCATCATCCGATTCAATTCTTTACGGTAGCTATCATATCCATCTTCTTTTTCCTCATACAAAACACTTTGTCTGAATTTTTCTAAATTCAATCTTTTATTAAAGATAGTCAATTGGAAGTTGGTTTGGTCGTCTAGGGAGTTAATCAAATCAGAATACTTCTCAATGATTGCACCCTTGTCTTCTAAACCAACGGTCTGGTAATTGACATCACCAAGTAAATAGCTTTGTGAGAAATAATCTTCTTTCACCTGCATCAGACCATTTTGATACAGGGCTTGATAGGAAAGTGTATTAGCCGTTGAAGGTAACACCTCCTCTTTTTTCCCTTTAACTACTTCCTTTTTATTAGTCATTGAAGTTTTTTGTTTCTTTAATGTATTTGATTTTCTTTTCATGTTCAGATCCTTTCTTTCCTGTAATTGTGCGTAGAGGAACCGTTAGTTCAAAATGAAGACGGTATTTCAAATAATGTTCAAAATATAAATCATTGGGTTTATA
>CAURHZ010000114.1:0-5388 GCA_963524345.1 uncultured Streptococcus sp. | reverse complement strand
ACATTGAGATTGAGACCATACATTGATTGCAAGCCCTTATTGCCATCTTCACGGTCATTAAATTCGAGAGTAAAGCCTGCCTTCAACTGTCCTTCAACTTTTTTCAAGTCCGAAATGGTCTTCAACCCGTATTCTTGAGCAATCTTTTTCGGAACAGCTACAGCGTAGGTATTTTGATAAGACATGGGTTTGAGATAGGCTAGATGATCCTGTTTGGCAATACCATCACGCGCCACATCATAAACCTGCTCTGGCTCATGACTCACTTTTGGTGATGGCTGAAGCAAACTTTCAGTCACCGTACCCGTAAATTCAGGATAGATGTCAATATCGCCTTTTTTCAGAGCTTCATAGAGGAAGCTTGTTTTCCCAAAATTCGGTTTAACAGTCGCAGTCATACTGGTATTTTCTTCAATCAGCAACTTATACATATTGGCCAAAATTTCTGGTTCTGGACCCAATTTCCCAGCAATAATCAAGTTTTCCTTCTCTTTTTGAGCCAAGAGGGCTGGACTATAAGACAGACCCAACAATACCGTCACCAAGGCAAAACCAGAGAAAATGGTCCGCAGTTTTGCTTTTTCCATCACTTTTAGTAGGAAGTTAAAGACAATAGCCAGCACTGCAGAAGAAAGTGCCCCAATCAAAATCAGACTGGCATTATTACGGTCAATTCCCAAAAGGATAAAGGCCCCCAGTCCCCCTGCACCAATCAAGGCCGCCAAGGTTGCCGTACCGATTATCAATACAGCTGCTGTCCGAATCCCAGACATCATAACAGGCATGGCAAGTGGAATTTCAAACTTCTTGAGACGCTCCCATCTGGTCATCCCAAAGGCAATCCCAGCCTCTTGCAGGTTCGGATCAATTCCCTTCAGCCCAGTGATAGTATTTTGCAAAATCGGAAAAATCGCATAAATCACTAGAGCTGTCAAAGCAGGCAATGTCCCAATTCCCATCAAGGGAATAAAGAGCCCTAACAAGGCTAGAGACGGAATGGTCTGGAAAATCCCTGCAATCTGCAAGACCCAGTCCGCCAACTTCTCATGATAGCGGAGATAGACAGCTAAGGGAATCGCAATAAAAATAGCTAGTAACAGGGTCAAAAGTGACAACTGCAAATGTTGAGATAGAGCTGTCAACCAATCACTAAAACGATCCTGAAAAGTTGCAATTAAATTAGTCATGAACACTACCTCCAAACAAATCTGCTACAAATTCTGTGGCAGGAGCTTTTAAAATGGTCTCGGGATGCGCCACCTGGCGAATTTCCCCATCCTGTAAAACAGCAATACGGTCCGCCAATTTCAAAGCTTCATCCGTATCATGGGTCACAAAAATCGTTGTCATCCCAAACTCTTTATGCAATTCTTTCGTCAGAACCTGCAACTGCTTTCTCGAAATCGCATCCAAAGCCGAAAAAGGTTCATCCATGAGAAGAATCTTAGGCTGACCAATCATAGCACGAACAATACCGACCCGTTGCTGTTCTCCACCAGATAATTCACTAGGAAGTCGATGCCCATACTCAGCTACCGGTAAACCAACCTTAGCCAAAAGCTCTTCTGTTTTCTTCGCAATTTCTTCCTTAGTCCAACCCTTCATCTCAGGAATGAGAGCAATATTTTCCGCAACCGTTAGATTGGGAAACAGTGCAATGGCCTGTAAAACATAACCAGTAGAAAGACGCAGTTCCCGCTCATCATAGTCTTTGATGCGTTTACCATCCATATAAATATTTCCATCAGTCGGTTCCAATAGACGGTTAATTATCTTTATCATGGTCGTTTTACCAGATCCAGAAGGTCCAACTAAAACCATGAATTCCCCATTCTCAATCCGTAAATTGACATCTCTCAAAACATCTTTTTCTGTGTAGCGCAAGGCTACATTTTTGTATTCAATCATTCTTTGTCCTCAATTTAAAACTTCCCTCTGTTGGTCAAGTCTTCTACCTTAGGCATAACTTCCTTATTATCCCAATGCTCCACAATTTTACCGTTTTCTAGTCGGAAGATATCATACTGGGCATAGGTAAGACCATCAATCTGAGTCTGACCATAGCTAACCACATAATTTCCTTGTCCTAAGAGTTGGAAAACAAAGTCAAAAGTGACACCATGTTCAGCCACATAGTTTTTATAAGCAGCACTTCCTTGCCCAATCTCATGATTATGCTGAATCAAATCGTCTGCCACATAATCACTCCACTGCTCCAGTTCCCCATTTTGGAAAATTTCTGTCAAGAAACGGCGAACTAACTTTTTATTTTCTGCTGTCTTTTCCAAATCCTTGATCTTAAAATCGCCAAAAATCTGGTCTAATTGTCCATTTTCAGGCGTTCGATAGTAGTCAATAACGTCCCAATGCTCCACGATACGTCCATTCTCATCTGCACGGAAAGTATCCGTCGTCACCCATTGAGCTTCCCCACCGTTCAGATATTGATGAACATGAACAAAGACCAGATTGCCATCCTCAATAGTACGGACAATCTTAATCTGACGCTCTGGATGGCGCTCGAAGAAATTTGCAAAGAAGGCCGCAAACCCTTCTTTTCCGTCAGGCACACCTGTCGAGTGTTGGATATAAGTATCGCCTACATACTGGGCCTGAGCCTCAGCAACACACCCATCTTGAATGGCATGAATGTATAGGTTGTGAGCATTTTTCACTTGTTGTGACATATTCTAAACCTCATTTTCCTTCTCTTTCAGATTCGCCAAAATTCTTTCTTGAAAGGCTTCAAACTGCCGAATTTCTTTCTCTGAAAATCCTTTGTAAAAGATCGTATCCAATTTCTGACTGACACGTTGCCCCACTTCTTTTTGCGACTGCCCCAAATCTGTTAAAACTAGATACTTCTTACGCTTGTCTTCTCCACATGGACTAACAGTTACAAGATTTTGTTCCTCAAGCTTTTTTATCATAGTCGTCAGCGTATTATTTGCAAGCCCAGTCGCCAGAGCAATATCTGTTGCAGTTGCACAACCTGTTTCACTATTCCATAAAACCGCTAAAATCTTTCCTTGCTCACTCCGATAAAGAGCTTCAGGGTCTTGGCTCAGTAACTTTTGAAAAATCCGCCCATTCAACAAACGAATATGATGGGCTAGCAAATGACTATCTTTCATAACACCTCCAATTTATTTCGATATCGAAAAGAATAAAACAATTGTAACACTCATTATTCCAACTGTCAACTATTTCGATTTAGAAATAGTTTTTCCCAGTAAAAAAATCTCCTACCCAAGATAGAAGATTTTAAACTTATAAACTTAATCCGTCATGTCCGATACCAATGTTCGATGCTCCAATGGAATACTGCACATAACTAGCAAGAAAATGAAACCTGACTGAATCCAGAAGAGAGCCAAGTCAAAGATTCCGTGTACAGCAACCACTGTAAGGAAAGACAGATAAAGACCGATAATCGGGCGTTTCCCCGACTCCTGACTCATATCCATCATCAAGCGAACAGGAGCAACAGAAGACAAAACTAATAAAATAGTCCCTACAATTCCGTAACTCAGAATCGTATCAATATAAAGACTGTGAGCATGTTCATGATAAGGAGCATGTATACGAGGATACGAGTGCATGTAGGTCAATGGCCCCTCACCCCAAAAAGGATTTTGCTTAAACAAGGCCATCCCAGCATCCCAGATAGAAATTCGTTCTTCCATAGAAGAGTCTAAAGTCCCCATCCGAACTCCCAAATCACTGGAAAAGAGGAAGCTCAAGCCAATCGCAAAGACCCCAATACTAAGCCAAAAGGCCTTCCAGTTTTTAATGGTCGTAAAGAGATAGATAATGGCTCCAGCGATAATAGCAGGAAAGGCAGTTCGATTTTGAGTAAAGTTCAAACCAAAGAGATTCACAAAGCCTGCAATCACACAGAATACTTTCAACCAATTCAACTTGGTCGTTGTAAACAGATAGAAGGCAATCATGATACAGAAACAACAAATAATTCCATAATAATTAGGATTAAAGAAGGTCACTTCTGCACGATTCTGATGCCATACCTGCATATTGGGTGAAAGAAAAGCATAGTTGAATTTCTTCACAATTTGGAAATGCTCTAAACTCGCAAAAGCAGCTGATAATACGCTACCAAACAAGACGAGCTGCAAAATCAAGCGAAAGAATTTATGCGATAAAATCGACTGATAGTGCAAAAAGAAAACAGTAAATAGAAAAATTCCTACTGAAGCCACAACTCCCATCCAATTTTGTGCAAAAACGGATATAACAGTACTATAGCCAAGAAAAAGAAGCAGCATCGGATGCTCCCCCATTTTCTGAAGAATACTTTTCATATCTCCTGTAAAAATCAAACTGATAATATATAAACAGAATACAACTACAAAAAGATAAAAGGGTAAAAAGATACTCAGGATAATTCCCAATAAAATCAGCTCTTTACTAGACAACCCTTTCAGCTTTTCAATAAAGCCTATTGATTTCAAAATGAATCCTTTCTCTCCAAATCAATTGATTCAGATAATAGTAAGCTACCCTATATTGTACCACTTTTTTAGCAATTTGAAAACAAAGGAAACGTTTCCCTAGGTAAAAAAGCGAGTAAAAATACTGAGATTTCACAACTCAAGCTTAATGACAAGATTCACTCCAAAAAATCGTGCCGAAAACACTAGGCATATGTTAAAATAGTAGTAATAAAATAAAGATTAGAAGCAACTATCCAAACTATATTTAAATCATTTACAATTCCTAAAGAAAGGAAACACTATGAAATCCTACCAAGCCGTCTACCAAATTCTAGCTAAAGAAACCGATTATATCAGCGGAGAAAAAATTGCTGAAGAACTATCCTTAAGCCGAACATCAATTTGGAAAGCCATCAAGCGGCTAGAACAAGAAGGTATTGAAATTGATAGCATAAAAAATAGGGGCTATAAACTATTGAATGGAGATCTTCTCCTACCAGACCTTATACAAGAAAATCTCCCAATTACCGTTAATTTTAAGTCAGAAACTAAATCTACCCAAATTGATGCAAAAGAAGCAATAGATAGAGGATATGAAGCAAACACCCTCTATCTAGCTTCCTATCAAACAGCAGGGAGAGGCCGTTTTCAACACTCCTTCTACTCCCCACAAGGTGGCATTTATATGACACTCCATCTCAAGCCAAATCTTCCCTACGACAAATTACCATCCTACACACTACTTGTAGCAGGAGCTGTCTACAAAGCCATTAAGAACCTAACTTTAATAGATGTCGACATAAAATGGGTCAACGATATCTACCTCAAAAATCATAAAATTGGAGGAATCCTCACTGAAGCAATGACCTCTGTAGAAACAGGCTTAGTCACAGATATCATTATTGGAGTAGGTATTAATTTCACTATTAAAGAC
>CAURHZ010000113.1:0-5392 GCA_963524345.1 uncultured Streptococcus sp. | reverse complement strand
CATATGAAGCAGGGTAAAGAACAGGCTAGATATAAGAACAGCAAGTTTTAGATTGGTTCTTGAGGCCAATTGAGGAAGGAGCCAAGCACGGGCCACAACTTCTTCTGTTGTCCCCTGTAAAATCCAAAATGGGATTGTAAAGACAACAAAGGTAAGCGAATAAGGATTCAAGTGAATAGACTCCAAACGATATTGCCCTAATGCTACTAAACCTAACAAGGTCAGAAGAAAAAGTGCCAGGCCTAGCCCAAACCCTTTAAGAAGATTGCTGAGGAAATTTTCTTTATAAAATCCTAAAGTTCGAATAGGTCTTTTCTCAACTTTTCTAGTCCATCTGAACACAGTGTTGAGAACGAAACCAAAGGCCAGCAATTCTAAAATTAAACGAAAGTCACTTGTTTTATCCATCAAGCTCTGTTGCAATGTCTGCAAATAGGTTGCAAGATTTTGACCAGCCTCTCCAAAATTTCTAGCAAGTCCGATGAGAGCTAACAAACTAATACCATACAAAGTAAAAGCCACAAACTCTCCTATGAAGACGAAAACAAAGGCTAACAAGGGACTTGTGTAAATGTTTAAACTCATTTTAGAAGTTTCAAAGTCTTTTAAGATTCTTTTGTCTTTCATATCCCTGTCCTCTTTTCTTCTACTATATACTATTATTATAGCACTTTTTAATAGCAATTCAAGAAAGAAAAGAAAAAATCAATGTTATATTTTCTGACACAAAAAATATAAAAATTTGCCCTTTTTTACTTTTTCTGATATAATGGGAGAATATTCGGAAAAGGAGACTAAAAATGAAGAAAAAATTTCTAGCATTTTTGCTAATTTTATTCCCAATTTTCTCATTAGGTATTGCGAAAGCTGAAACGATTAAGATTGTTTCTGATACCGCCTATGCACCTTTTGAGTTTAAAGATTCAGATCAAACTTATAAAGGAATTGATGTTGACATTATCAACAAAGTCGCAGAGATTAAAGGATGGAACATTCAGATGTCCTATCCTGGATTTGACGCAGCGGTCAATGCGGTTCAAGCTGGTCAAGCTGACGCAATCATGGCAGGAATGACAAAGACTGCAGAACGTGAAAAAGTCTTCACCATGTCTGATACTTACTATGATACAAAAGTTGTCATTGCAACTACAAAGGCACACAAAATTAGCAAGTACGACCAATTAACTGGTAAAACTGTTGGTGTTAAAAACGGAACAGCCGCTCAACGTTTCCTTGAAAGTATTAAGGACAAATACGGCTTTACCATTAAAACATTTGACACTGGTGATTTGATGAACAACAGCTTGAGTGCTGGTGCCATTGATGCCATGATGGATGACAAACCTGTTATCGAGTATGCGATTAACCAAGGTCAAGACCTCCATATTGAAATGGATGGTGAAGCTGTAGGAAGTTTTGCTTTCGGTGTTAAAAAAGGAAGCAAATATGAGCACCTGGTTACTGAATTTAACCAAGCCTTGGCTGAAATGAAAAAAGATGGTAGTCTTGATAAAATCATCAAGAAATGGACTGCTTCATCATCTTCAGCAGTTCCAACTACAACTACTCTAGCGGGCTTAAAAGCTATTCCTGTTAAAGCTAAATACATCATTGCCAGCGATTCTTCTTTTGCACCTTTTGTGTTCCAAAACTCAAGCAACCAATACACTGGTATTGATATGGAATTGATCAAATCAATCGCTAAAGACCAAGGTTTTGAAATTGAAATCATCAACCCTGGTTTTGATGCCGCTATTAACGCTGTCCAAGCTGGTCAAGCAGATGGTATCATTGCTGGTATGTCTGTCACAGATGCTCGTAAGGCGACTTTTGATTTCTCAGAATCCTACTACACTGCAAACACAATCCTCGGCGTCAAAGAATCAAGTACCATTGCTTCTTATGAAGATTTGAAAGGGAAGACGGTCGGTGTTAAAAACGGAACTGCTTCTCAAACCTTCCTAACAGAAAATCAAAGCAAATACGGTTATCAAATTAAAACCTTCGCTGATGGTTCATCAATGTATGACAGTTTAAACACTGGTGCCATTGATGCTGTTATGGATGATGAACCTGTTCTCAAATATTCTATCAGCCAAGGTCAAAAATTGAAAACACCAATCCCTGGAAGTCCAATCGGAGAAACAGCCTTTGCCGTTAAAAAAGGCACAAATCCAGAATTAATTGAAATGTTCAACAACGGACTTGCAAACCTTAAAGCAAACGGAGAATTCCAAAAGATTCTTGATAAATACCTAGCTAGTGAGTCTTCAACCGCTTCAACAAGCACTGTTGATGAGACAACTATCTGGGGATTGCTTCAAAACAACTACAAACAACTCCTTAGCGGGCTTGGTATCACTCTTGCTCTAGCTCTTATCTCATTTGCTATTGCTATTGTTATCGGGATTATCTTCGGTATGTTTAGCGTTAGCCCATACAAATCTCTTCGTGTGATCTCTGAGATTTTCGTTGACGTTATCCGTGGTATTCCTTTGATGATTCTTGCAGCCTTCATCTTCTGGGGAATTCCAAACTTCATCGAGTCTATCACAGGCCAACAAAGTCCAATTAACGACTTCGTAGCTGGTACTATTGCCCTCTCACTCAACGCAGCAGCTTATATCGCTGAAATCGTTCGTGGTGGTATTCAGGCCGTTCCAGTTGGTCAAATGGAAGCTAGCCGAAGCTTGGGTATCTCTTATGGAAAAACCATGCGTAAGATTATCTTGCCACAAGCAACTAAATTGATGTTGCCAAACTTTGTTAACCAATTCGTTATCGCTCTTAAAGATACAACCATCGTTTCTGCTATCGGTTTGGTTGAACTCTTCCAAACTGGTAAGATTATCATTGCCCGTAACTACCAAAGTTTCAAGATGTATGCAATCCTTGCTATCTTCTATCTTGTAATTATCACACTTTTGACTAAACTAGCGAAACGCTTAGAAAAGAGGATTCGTTAATGGCAAAATTAAAAATTGATGTAAATGATTTACACAAAAGCTACGGAAAAAATGAAGTTTTAAAAGGAATTACGACTAAGTTCTATGAAGGAGATGTTGTTTGTATCATCGGTCCTTCAGGTTCTGGTAAGTCAACCTTCCTCCGTAGCCTCAACCTTCTAGAAGAAGTTACGAGCGGTCACATTACTGTGAACGGTTATGACTTAACTGAAAAAACAACCAATGTTGACCACGTCCGTGAAAATATCGGAATGGTGTTCCAACACTTCAACCTCTTCCCACATATGTCTGTTTTGGACAACATTACTTTTGCTCCTATTGAGCACAAGTTGATGACTAAGGAAGAAGCTGAGAAATTGGGAATGGAGTTGCTTGAAAAGGTTGGACTAGCAGATAAAGCTAATGCTAACCCAGATAGCCTATCCGGTGGTCAAAAACAACGTGTAGCCATCGCTCGTGGACTAGCAATGAATCCAGACATCATGCTCTTTGATGAACCAACTTCTGCCCTTGACCCTGAGATGGTCGGAGACGTACTAAACGTTATGAAAGACTTGGCTAAACAAGGCATGACCATGATTATCGTAACCCATGAGATGGGATTTGCTCGTCAGGTTGCCAACCGCGTTATCTTTACTGCAGATGGTGAGTTCCTTGAAGACGGAACACCAGATCAAATCTTTGATAACCCACAACACCCACGTCTAAAAGATTTCTTGGACAAGGTTTTAAACGTCTAAACACAAACTGTAAGGATTTCCTTGCAGTTTTTTCTATCTTGTATTGGATTTTTTGATTTTTCGGAAAATTATGTTAGAATTAAGTTTATAAAATGAGGTTTCCTCATACCTAGCAAGACTAGGAATAAAAATAGAAATTAGGTAGCTAGATGTCATCTAAGGTTATTGTTACAATTTTCGGTGCGAGTGGAGACCTGGCTAAACGCAAGCTCTACCCTTCCCTTTTTAGACTATATAAATCCGGCAATCTTTCCGAGCACTTTGCTGTCATTGGAACTGCTCGTCGTCCATGGAGCAAGGAATATTTTGAATCTGTTGTAGTCGAATCCATCCTTGATTTGGCAGATAGTACCGAACAGGCTCAAGAGTTCGCTAGCCACTTCTACTATCAAAGTCATGATGTCAATGATACAGAACACTACATTGCTTTACGTCAATTGCAGGCTGAACTAAATGACAAGTACCAAGCTGAACACAACAAGCTCTTCTTCTTGTCTATGGCACCTCAGTTCTTTGGAACTATCGCAAAACACCTCAAGTCTGAAAACATTGTTGACGGTAAAGGTTTTGAACGCTTAATCGTTGAAAAACCATTTGGTACAGATTACGCAACTGCAAGCAAGTTGAATGACGAGCTCCTAGCAACATTTGATGAAGAACAAATTTTCCGTATTGACCATTATCTTGGTAAGGAAATGATTCAAAGCATCTTTGCAGTCCGCTTTGCAAACTTGATTTTTGAAAACGTTTGGAACAAGGACTTTATCGACAATGTTCAAATTACCTTTGCGGAGCGCTTGGGTGTAGAAGAACGTGGTGGCTACTATGATGAGTCTGGTGCCCTCCGTGACATGGTACAAAACCATACACTACAACTTCTTTCTCTCCTTGCTATGGACAAGCCAGCAAGCTTCACAAAAGACGAGATTCGTGCCGAAAAGATTAAGGTCTTTAAAAACCTCTATCATCCAACTGATGAAGAGCTTAAAGAACACTTTATCCGTGGTCAATACCGTTCAGGTAAGATTGATGGCATGAAATATATCTCTTATCGTAGTGAGCCAAATGTGAATCCAGAATCTACAACTGAAACCTTTGCATCTGGTGCCTTCTTTGTAGACAGCGATCGCTTCCGTGGCGTTCCTTTCTTCTTCCGTACTGGTAAACGACTGACTGAAAAAGGAACTCATGTCAACATCGTCTTTAAACAAATGGATTCTATCTTTGGAGAACCACTTGCTCCAAATATTTTGACCATCTATATCCAACCAACAGAAGGCTTCTCTCTTAGCCTAAATGGAAAGCAAGTAGGAGAAGAATTCAACCTGGCTCCGAACTCACTTGATTACCGTACAGATGCGACCGCAACTGGTGCCTCTCCAGAACCATACGAAAAATTGATTTATGATGTCCTAAACAACAACTCAACTAACTTTAGCCACTGGGATGAAGTTGGTGCATCATGGAAATTGATTGACCGTATCGAAGAGCTCTGGGCTGAAAATGGTGCCCCACTTCATGACTATAAAGCTGGAAGCATGGGACCTCAAGCCAGCTTTGACTTACTTGAAAAATTCGGTGCCAAATGGACTTGGCAACCAGATATCGCCTATCGTCAAGATGGTCGTTTAGAATCATGACCACCCGTCAAACGGGTGGTTTGTCCCAGGGCTATAAGCCCAAATT
>CAURHZ010000112.1:0-5422 GCA_963524345.1 uncultured Streptococcus sp. | reverse complement strand
CCTGTCCGCCAAGTTCGAACTTGGACAAAATCCTTGCCCGCAGTCAATTTTTCAATCACATCCAGCAAATAAGCTTGAGTCTTGAACTCCTCCAAGCCAATCTCTGGAATCTGGTGTAAATCTCGTCTAGTCTGAATCAAATCTAACATCTATCTGTCCTCCTATATAGCAGAAAGAGGCTGGAAAAGGGTCCCGCCTCTATTTTTCATTTACAATTACAAGGTACGAAGCGCATCTTCTAGCGCTGTTTTTTGTTGAGTTTGGGCATCAATCTCTTTGATGATACGAGCTGGAACACCTGCTACCACCACGTTTTCTGGGACATCTTGGGTAACAATAGCTCCTGCTGCGACAACTGAACCACTACCGATTTGGACTCCTTCGATAACCACCGCATTGGCACCGATAAGAACATTATCTCCGACACGAACTGGTTCAGCACTAGCTGGCTCAATCACACCTGCCAAAACTGCACCTGCACCAACGTGGCTGTTTTTCCCAACGATAGCACGGCCACCAAGGATGGCACCCATGTCAATCATGGTTCCTGCACCGATTTCAGCACCGATATTGATAACAGCTCCCATCATGATAACAGCATTATCACCAATTTCTACCTGATCACGGATAATCGCACCTGGCTCGATACGAGCGTTGATAGCTCGTTTATCTAGCAAAGGAACTGCAGAATTACGAGCATCTTGCTCAACAACATAGTCTTGATTTTCTACCAAGCCCTCGAGAAGCGGAGCCACATCTTTCCAGTCTCCAAACAGGACATTCCCTAGTTTGACAACAGATCCAGGTACAGCAGTTGCAAGCTCTCCCTCAAAGGTTACTTTCACACTGGTTTTCTTTTCAGCATTGGCGATAAATTGGATAATTTCTTGTGCGTTCATTTTTGTAGCAGTCATAAGCGCCTCCTAGTTCATTTTAATGATACCTATTCTACCAAAAAAGGCCTCAAATTTGAAGCCTTTTTGTTTGTTTTTAGGTATGATTTTTAGGGATGTGAGATAAAACGTGCTGTCGGTAAAAGCTAGCCCCTACCGATACAACCTAAAAACACTCTTCACAACTATCTCCCCGTGTTTTATTGACTATTCTAGTATAGCATACTTTTAGAATTAAGAAAAGACTTTTTATTTACTTTCTTTCGCTTCTTCTATCGATAGGAAAATCATGGGTAAAATAATCAAGGCCATAGCTAGAAGAAGGGACCAATCCACCACCAATCCTAAAAACAAAACACTCAAGAGAGCAGAGGAGAGAGGTTCACTGGCACTGATAACAGAAACCACCAAAGGAGAGACCAAGGACACCGCCTTCATGGAGATGAAAAAGGCAAAAGCCGTCCCAAAGAAAGCGATAATGAGGCAAATCAAGATACTCCAAATATCAAGAGTAAAGGAAAGATGATAAACCGGCGAAAGGACATTGCTAAACAAACCGGCCAAAATCATTCCCCACCCAACCGTGGGTACAAAACCATAGCGCTTCGCGAAAGGTTGGGGCAAGATAACATTAAACATAACACCCATAGCACTCAACAAACCCGTTACAAGGGCTAGTGGCGTCATGGATAACTGAGAGAGATCTCCCTTTGTCGCCATCAGGCAAACACCCAACATGGCAACCAAAACATAGAAAATAGCACTTTTTGACGCTCGTTTTTTATAAATTAAGCGATTGTAAAAGAGGATAAAGACAGGACTGATAAACTGTAAAATAGTTGCTGTCGCAGCATTTGAGTATTCTACACAGAGATAGAAAAAATACTGGACTGAGAAAATTCCCAAAATAGCATAGGCTAGAAAGGACAGGTAATTTTTCTTATCTCGCCAAATATCAAACACTCGTGACTTTAATTGCATTGCTGACCAAATAAGCACAAGACTCCCTGCCAGTGTCAAACGCATAGAGGTAATCCAGCCAGAGGACACCTGATAATGAGTAAAGAAATACTCTCCTAAAATTCCACAGATTCCCCAGATTAAGCCGGATAGAAGCGAATAAATGGTTCCTTTAACAATCTTTTTCTGATACTGATTCATACCTTTATTGTAACACGAAAGGAAAAAAGAAAAAAGTGGCAATCAATGCCACTTTCCTATCTTCTACTATTTGGTTGTGTAGATGATGAACTTGAGGTACTGCTAGAACTACTACTTGAACTGTTAGTCGAACTAGTACTTGAGCTAGAAGGAGTCGGTAGTGTGCTAACGATACTTGACCAAGCATTTTGGTAATCTGCTTCACTTCCTCCAATAGCAAAGTGATAGCTTGTCGTAGGAGCTCCCGCCTTATTAGCCCAATAGCTCGTTACAGTAGAACCTGAAAGATCAACTGTTTTTCCATTAACGGATACTTTGCCTGGCTTCTGCCCCGTAGATCTGAGAACCTGAGATTGAGTCACACTAGAGTCAAGATTAAAGCGTTCATTGCCCCAAACACCAGGCTCAGCCTGTTGGATAGCATTGACCAAGTAAGCCATATATTTGGCATTTCGATAATGCCCAGCCCCCTTAGCCATTGGGCGGTTGTCATCATGCCCTAGCCAACCACCTAGAGTCAATCTTGGTGTTGACAGCATGAGCCACATGTTTTCATCTTCATTGGTTGTACCAGTCTTACCAATCCAGTCTGCACGAGCTAAGCTTGAATTGATAGAAGCCAAATCCGTTTGGAAACTTGAAGTGATTCGAGATGAAATCACCTCACGAAGCAAACTCTGCATAATTGTTGCTGTTGCCTTCGAGTACACTTGAACTGGTTTGTCTTGGAATTCATAGATTACTCTACCGTCAGGTGATTCAATCTTAGAAATCACATGTTTCTGATGGTAGACACCGTTATTAGCAATTGTTTGATAACCATTGGTATGCTGGGCGACTGTGACTTCAATACCACCGCCCATAGGCAGACTTTCGATACCGTACTCCGGAATCTCGTAACCCATTTTCTCCATGTAACCCTTGACATCCACACCCTTCTCACGCAGCATTCGATAGGTCCAATAGGCTGGGATATTCCACGAATAGTTCAAGGCTTCACCCAAAGTCATCATGCCTGTACCTGGACTATTTACATACATGATAGGATTGCCATTAGAGAATTTTGTCGGATAATTGGACAAGATACTAGCGCTACCCATCAAGCCTTGGTCAATGGCAATACCGTAGGCCAATAAAGGCTTGGTTGTAGAGGCTGGCGAGCGCTTAGTGTCAAAGGCGTGATTGTTTTGGTTTATTTGGTAATTACGACCACCAACAAAGCCTAGAACAGCCCCCGTTTTATTGTCCATCAAAACATTCCCTACTTCAGGCTGGCCAGTCGAATCATCTACCAAACGACCGTAGTTAGCAACTGCATTTTGCATGGCGTTATGGATTTTTTTATTGATTGTTGTCGTGATTTTATAGCCACCGTTACTTAGTTCCTGCTCAGCTCGCTCATGATAGGCCTTTTGAACTGCTTCCTTTTTCAACTCCTGACTAGAGACATTGTCCTGTTGAACTAAATAATCATACATACGGTCTGTCGCTTCAGCCATAGCCGTAAAGTAAAGGTAATCCCTCGAAACAGCATTGATAGTTCCTGATGGCAAAAAATCTTGTTTGAGATTATAATCCTTGTACTGGTCGTATTCTTCCTGAGTCAGAGCACCCGTACGGTACATGTTGTAGAGAACATCCTTGCCCCGCTTCAAACCAAGTTTTAAGTCTTCATCACTCTTTAACTCTCCAGTATTTTCATAAGGGGAATAAGTAATCGGACTCTGTGGCAAACCTGCTAGGAAGGCAGCTTGGGGAATACTCAGCTTGTTGGCATCGATACCGAAAATCCCTTCAGCAGCTTGCTGGGCACCTGCAATATTCTGTCCTTTATGATTTCGACCAAAGGGAGCAACATTGAGATAAGTAGTCAAGATTTCATCCTTACTCATGCTGCGTTCCAAGGCAAGGGCATCAACAATTTCTGTAGCCTTACGAGCCAAAGTCGGAGCATCCCCAACCACTTGTTGTTTGATTAACTGTTGGGTCAAGGTCGAGCCCCCGCTAGATGAGCCCAAACCTGCAAAGGTTCCCAAAGTCGCCCGAATCACAGCTTTTGGCACAACCCCGTTATGTTCAAGAAAATGTTCATCCTCAGTTGCAACGATAGCCTTTTTGAGATTGTCTGATATTTCCTTAGATGAAACAGAAGTTCGCAGTAGGTCACTCTCGATAGAAGCAATGACACTCCCATCTGCATAAACAATTTCTGAGATGGAAGAAATATTTTTAACCTGCTTGACCAAGTCCTCCGCTTGGGGAACCTTGGCCTTGTCAAACAAAGCAACTCCATAACCAAGAGCTACACCAGCACCAAAAAGCCCACCGATAAAGCCTAGAATAAAGAGAGTATTCAGAATGCCCTTAATAGCAACTAAAATGCTACCTAGGATAGACAGAACTTTCCCACCTGTCCCATCCAACTGCTTCTCTTCTGAGACTTTCTCTGGTTTTTTATGATTTATTTTTGATTTTACTAGCTGGAAAAATTCCAGCATTTTTCGTTTTAATTCATTTAATTGATTTTGCATGGATTTCCTCACTCTATCTATTATACCATAAAAGGTAAACTTTTAATAAAATAGCCACTTTCTTCCCTATTCTACTAGGCTATTGCCCAAGTTTGTGATACAATAGGTAGAAACAATATTTTAAAAAGGAGAAAAGACACATGCACATTTTTGATGAGCTAAAAGAGCGTGGTTTGATTTTTCAAACGACTGATGAAGAAGCTTTGCGTAAAGCCCTAGAAGAAGGTCAAGTTTCTTATTATACTGGCTATGATCCAACTGCTGACAGCCTTCACCTAGGCCACCTTGTCGCAATCTTGACAAGTCGTCGCTTGCAACTAGCAGGTCACAAACCTTATGCGCTCGTTGGCGGTGCTACAGGTCTCATCGGAGATCCGTCCTTCAAAGATGCTGAACGTAGTCTCCAAACAAAAGACACAGTAGATGGCTGGGTCAAGTCTATCCAAGGACAACTTTCTCGTTTTCTTGACTTTGAAAATGGTGAAAATAAAGCTGTCATGGTCAACAACTACGACTGGTTTGGCAGCATCAGCTTCATTGACTTCCTCCGTGATATCGGAAAATACTTTACTGTCAACTACATGATGAGTAAGGAATCTGTGAAAAAACGGATTGAAACAGGAATTTCATACACTGAGTTTGCCTACCAAATCATGCAAGGGTACGACTTCTTCGTTCTTAACCAAGACCACAACGTAACGCTACAAATCGGTGGTTCTGACCAGTGGGGAAATATGACAGCTGGTACCGAATTACTTCGTCGTAAGGCTGACAAAACTGGACACGTTATCACAGTTCCGCTTATCACAGATGCAACTGGTAAGAAATTTGGTAAAT
>CAURHZ010000111.1:0-5425 GCA_963524345.1 uncultured Streptococcus sp. | reverse complement strand
AATCATTTTCACACCCTTTCGTCTATTAGTATAGAAGAAAGCTCTCAGCACATGTCGAGTGTGTAAGCTTGTTAGTGAAACGTAGCTAATCCTCAAAAGGTTCACCCAAACCTTTTGAGTCCCACAAACGCATCACGTTGAGGCGGTATCACTGCTTGTACGAGCTGAAGCATCAGCGAAGTAGAAGCAGATGCTCCGCCCATGGGATAGGACTCGGAGAATGAGGAGGGAATATGATGAGATGATACAGAAAGCCTGAACTGATCAGGTGACGTGCTTATTTACATTAGCCTAATGATGAAAATAGAAAGATTATCGATGGTTATATTGGAATTGTACCAAAATGATTATTCTAAAGATATAGTCGCGTTTGATTCAATAAAAGAGGGGAAAACTTTTGTAGCTCAAATCCCTGGATATACTTTAGAAACAGAAGATGGATTTGAAGTAGAGTTTTTTAATCCTACAAATCTACCAGACTATCTGGAAATTATCTATAACGGAAACATTGTACCTTTGTCTAAATTTATGTTTGATCCTGAGGAAAATGTTGACATTATTTGGAAAGAAATCTCGAATATATCCGAACCAAACGAAAAAGTAATTGAAGGCTATTCCAAAATCGATGCCTATGTTGTTAACAACGATGAAGTTAAAACCTAAGTGGAAGCAAGAGAAGCGAACTATCGGCAGGCAAAAGACTTTCTAGAATGCAGTGGATATGAAGTAGACAGAAGCTTTTTCAGAAGTGAAGACGGTGAAGCGATTCTCTACAGAAAAAAAGGTGCAGAAGATTGGCATTTCTTGTGTTACTTAGACCCAATATTTTTAGAGATTGAAGATGTAGAGGGATATGTTAAAGAAGAGGTTGGAGAAATTCAATAGTCAACCAAAGTTCCTTATCAGCATGTAGATTTGCTAGTAAAATCGTCAAATCCTTGTAACAAAGGGGGTTAAGAGAACCCTTGAGTGTAAGCCGTTTTCTTGTTTAGAGGGGACGTATTAGAGTATCCGCTCATAATTTATACTAGACCTGATAACTTATTTGAGATAGATTTTATTTCTATAAATACTGTGGAAATTTTTTAATACCAAAGATTTAAAGTTACTGTGTTAAAAAACCTCCCCACTTTTAAACTAATGTATTATAAAAATCAGTTGACATAAGTGTTACACCTGTGATAGAATTGACTTGAGGTGAAGAAAATGGCAACAGATAAAAATAGAATAATGATTAGCTTGGATGATAAAAATTTAGAGAAACTTGAAAATTTAGTAGAAGATGCTAGAGATAGAAGAGGAATGCGACTAACAAAGTCCCAAGTTATTGAATTACTCCTAAATACCGTTGATTATTTCGATGATATTATGGGAGCTATTTACTCAAAAAAATAACAGCGAAAATGCTATTATTTTTTTTACAAATAGGTGCAACACTAGTGATATAGGAGTGATAAAATGGTTGTTTATATTAGACAAAGTAAATTACCAAATGAGGTTTCAATTAATAAATACAATGCTCAAGTAGGTGCCTACTTACAAGGAGAAGAAGTTGTTTTATATCAATCTTTTTCTGAAATAAAACAGTTAACAAGCGATGATGCAGTTATAGATTATATAACGGAGACCAGAGCATTACTAAAAATGATGGGGTTAAACGTTCCGGTTTACGACTATCCTATTGAGCTTAAAGAGTTTTATGGTCGAAAGATTTATGCAGGTGTTTTAGGAGAGATTGTAAATATACCTGATAATTGGGGAAAATTTATTAAACCTAAAGCTGGATCAAAAGTCTTTACGGGAAGAGTTGTTAATGGAACCCGTGATTTAATCGGTATTGGTCTACCTTTCGACTATCCTATATGGATTAGTGAGGTTGTAGAATTCATAGCAGAATGGCGTTGTTTTGTGTTAGATGGTAGCGTATTAGATGTTCGCCCCTATACAGGTGATTATCATGCACAATTTGATCCTAGTGTAATTGATAAAGCCATATCATGTTGGAAAGATGCGCCAATAGCTTATGGACTAGATATCGGTGTTACTCGTGATGGCAGGACACTTGTTGTTGAAGTAAATGATGGTTATGCATTGGGAAATTATGGACTCTCTCCTTTAAACTCAATCAATTTTCATAAAGCTAGATGGAAAGAAATGGTAAAACCTTATTTTGAAAAAAATGATGTCTTTACTATGCCTGAAAATGAAAATATAAGTTTCTAAAAGGAACAGAAATAAATCTGTGTAACTGCAACGAGTAAGTTGCAGTTTTTTGTTTGGAATAATGATATAATAGGTTAAGAAAATAATGAAAACGCTATATATTTGAAAATTGTTTAGAAAGTAGAAAGTATGAAAACAATCGACATGATTATTAAATCATCAACTTGAATTATAAAAAAAGGAGTACTAACATGCCGAAATATACCGACGAAGATATTAGAAAATTAAATAAAATCACATTAAAAATTGCTGGTGATTATTTAGGTATAAGTTCACAGGCAGTTGCTATAGGTCTTAGAAATAATTTTCTCCCAATTGGTTTTGCTATTCATAACGAAGAAAGAGACAGACGTTTCACTGAGAGTTGGTCATATCATATTATTGCTGAAAGAATGATTTCATACAATCACGGTAAGCTATCTGAGATCCGTGTTGAAAATATTGAAACTAGTTTAGATAAAATTATAGAGGAATTTAACGGTTTAAAACAAGATTTACTTTTTATATTAAGCGAAAATGCAGAAGTGAAGAATTAGAGGTTTTTGAATTTGCGTTTTCGCTTGGTAAATATAAAAACGGTGATGTAAAATATAAGGGTAAAGGTGTTTCAAATGAAGATGATAAAGACCTTTTCTAGAGAAGAACTCTATGAAGAAATCTGGGAGATAAGTGCAAAACAAGTTTCATTGAAATATGATTTAAGCTATTCAGACTTACTCAAGAAATGCAAAGAATTTGAAATCCCAATTCCAAATGGTAGTTATTGGTATCGTAAGAATACTGGACAAGATTTAAGTGAACTTATTGTGCCATTACCACAAAATGTCGTAAATGAAGTTAATATTGATAGAAGAAGTCTAAAGAATAATAGAATAAAACCTGCTAAACATAAAGAGGTGAGTTCGGAAGATAAAAATAAAGATATTTTTAAACTTGATACAACTAGTATAAGAAGTTCATTATCATTTTTAGAGGACGATAAAATAGAGCGTATTATTGAAACAGTTTCAAATCTAAACCAGTCTCCAAATAAGAGGTTACATAAATCTGTAGCTGATCTAAGAGATAAAATTGTAGAGTGGAATAAGAGGGAAAAAGCTGCTTCTTATCCTTACTTTGATTCTAGACACAGATATAATGATTTAAAAGAACCTAAATTTGTAAAAAATATTTCACTAAATTCACTTCCTCGTTTATATCGCTTTTTAGATATACTGTTTACTGTAATTGAAAGAATCGGTGATAATGTAACTTCAAAATTGGATATTCAAATTGATAAGGATATTGTTCGTTTTGATGTTATAGAATCAACAGACAAAGTAAGTCATGAATTAACGAAAGAAGAAGCTAAAGAATTAGCGAAGTACAATGATAGCGTAAAGTTTAATGGATATGCTTATAAACCAAGAATAAGGAAGTATGACTATATACCAAATGGAAAATTTCGATTTAAGATAATAGATGGTAAATACATTAAAGATACTAATGAATTCTCGATTGAACAATCACTCCCAGAAATAATTGTTTTAATTTACCAAGAGTATTATAAAGTTAAGAACTTACGACTTGAACGAGAAGAGAGAGAAAGACTATACAAAGAGGAACAGGAGCGAAAAAGAAAATTACAAAATAGAATCGAAGAAGAGAAGAAGCAGACAATGTCTCTTCTTAATATGCTAGAAGATTTTCAAACAGCAAATGATTTAAGATTGATGGCTGATAAATTGGAGATGGCAGGGAAGCTTAGTAAAGACGAAATTGATTGGATTAGATCCAAAGCAGACTGGATCGACCCAATAGTTTCTTCAACAGACGAATTACTAGGAATTAGAAATCATGAAATTTCTAGAGAACAAAAAGAACAATATCTAAGTGAGAAAAGGTACTACTGGTGACTTTGTGTTTTTAGTTTTACAGAGTGTAGTGTTATTGGAGTAAATGATTAACTATTGTAGTAATAAATCATTTTACACATTTATTTGAAATAGGCATTTGGTACAAGACAGTATATACTTTCGTTCTATAATATATAAGTTAACTAGCACCACATGTTCGGGTGCTATCACTGCTTGTTCAAGCTGATTAAACAAGGATGTAGCTAGTGAAAGTCCTACAGTAAGGAGTTTAAACATGAAATTCCATGAATTTGGTAAGAAGAATTTGCCTCCTATTTTACTAATACATGGTGGTGGCAGTTCTTGGTGGAATTATCTTCGTCAAGCACGTATCTTGTCAGAAAAATACCGTGTTATTTTACCTACTTTGAATGGTCATGGTGAAGAATATCAACTTGATTATGTTTCTACTGAAGATTCGGCTTTGGAGATTCTAGACTATATCAAAGCAAACTGTGGTGGGAAATTGTTTGCAATCGGTGGTGTTTCACTTGGTGGTCAAATTGCCATGGAGCTTTTGTCTTTAGATAGTGAAATTGCTGAGAAGGCCATCATAGACGGAAGCCTCTGTATTCCTCAACCAAGGTTAGCTAAAATCAGCATCTTTCTAGTGTCTCTATTTGGTAAATTGATGTTCAATAAATTCTCTTGCAAACTTCAGTTAAGCATGATGAACAAACTCTATCCTAAACTGGCTTATCCAGAGGAAATAAAAGCTTATTATTTGGAGGATCTGCCAAGGACACCTGTTAAAACATTGGTGACCATTTACAAAACCTATATGGGGTATTACAAGCTGAAAGATATGATTTCTGCTAGCAAAGCTCAAGTTCTGTATATCTATGGTGAAAAAGAATTGAACTGTGTGAAAAAATCAGCGAAATTATTTCATCAGCTACATTCAAATACAATTTTGTATGAAGCAAAGGGCTATAACCACGGCTATTTATCAGCTTACTTGCCTTATGAGTGGATTGATTTGGTGGTGCCATTTTTAAAGTGTTAACCATTGAGAATGTGTAATAAATCTGATATGTCACAAGGAGGTATCTTATGCTAGGAGCAATTATTGGAGATATTGTCGGTTCTGTTTACGAATGGAACAATATCAAAACGAAGGATTTTCCTTTATTTCGTAAGGACTGCTTTTTCATGGATGATACGGTAAGTCCGAACCGTTGAATGTGTAAGCTTGTTAGTGAAACGTTGCTAATCCTCAAAATAAAGAAACTAAAACTCCTTTATTTTGAGATGACAACATAAATTGTCTTTGAGGAAGGAGGTAAAATATTGACAGAAAGCAGACC
>CAURHZ010000110.1:0-5436 GCA_963524345.1 uncultured Streptococcus sp. | reverse complement strand
CAACGCATCAGATGAAAAATTGGCAACATTGAACGAAGTCTTTACTCAAGGTGGTGAGTCAGCTATGAATGGCTTAACTGCTGGTATGGATACTGGTGCTTTGGGTATCACAGACAAGATCAAGGGCATTGTACAAAGTCAAGTATCGAGTTTGCAAGAGGAAATTGCAGCTGCAGACTTTTCTAGTCTCGGCCAAGAAATCCCAAATGGTATTAGTCAAGGGATAGAACAAGGTGCTTCTACCGCTGGAGAAGCTTCTAAAAACATGGCCAATGATATAAAAGAATCCTTTACAAGCGAAATGGATATTAATTCCCCATCTCGTGTTTTCAACGAGTATGGTGGTTTTATCACTACTGGATTAGCTGAGGGTATTGATAATGGGGCGTCTCAACCGACAAATTCAGTGACAACATTATCAACTCAAATCAAAGAACCGTTTAATAACCTACCATCAGATTTCACATATGCAGGTGAAATGGCCATGGCTGGTTTAAATACTGGATTGAATAATGGTGCTGGAGCCGTTTTGGAAACGGCTAGATCAATAGCAACAAGTGTGAAAGAGACTATCAAAGATGCTCTGAGAATCCAGTCACCGTCTAAAGCGATGCGTGATGAAGTCGGACGATTTATCCCTCAAGGTATCGCTGTTGGTATCGAGGCGGATGCTGGCGTTGTTAAAAGATCGATGTTGCGATTAAAAGAAAGCATGATGATTGATACTAGACCAGAAATTGCACTTGGATTAAACAAGAAACTAGGTGCTCAAGTGACTGTTAAACAAAGTAGTAAGCAGACAATAGCTGAAAAAATCAAGGTCACTATGGACAAATCTAGCGAGTTGCTAGAGAAAGCCCTAGATGTGGCTGAGACGGCCGTTAGACGACCAAATGAAATGTACTTAAACGATGGTACTTTAGTCGCCAAAACAGGCGATAAATTCGCTAAATATCAGTCAGAGCAACTCAGACGGGGAAATAGAATGAGAGGTATTCTTGAATGACGAAAACGATGGTTTTTAACGGCGTTGATATGTCGCGCTTCATCAAAATCAAGGATATTATTCGCCCTATTGGAAACAAGAGGAGCGTTACATTTGATAACGCTCCCTCATTGGGAGTTAACATCCAACAAGTGAAACGTGGGGAAAAGGAGCATACTATCAAGTTTGACATGATTGAGCGTGATGGGGCGGCTCTTGAGCGCCTTAAACATGAATTAGCTGGCGTTTTGAACGTGCTAGAGCCTGTAAAAGTTGTTTATGGTGATGAACCGGACAAGTATTATATGGGGTTTCCAGTCGATGAAATCACTCCAGAAAACTTGACAAGATGGTTTCAACGCTCGGAGTTTAAACTTGTCATTCCTGATGGGGTGGCTCACAGTTCAGCTTACAAAAAGTTTGATAGCATAGCTAACGCTACCGTAACAGGAAATAAAATGGTATTTGATTTGGTCAATAGTGGAACAGTTCCAGCAAATCCAATCGTAAAAGTCAAGCACAATGCAGATAACGGTTATATCGGTATAGCGAATAACACGGGTTCTTTTGAAATTGGAAATAGCGAAGATGCTTTTACTGAGCCATCTCAAAAATCAGAAATGCTGCTTAACTATCGAGACAATGAGATCTCAAATGGTTTTATTCAAGCGTTAAAAAATCAAGCTGTTACAAACGATAATACAGAGTATGTAGTCGGAACAGCTGAGATGGTGAATCTCTGGGATCGCTCACATATTCGATTGAAAGATTTGCGAGGAGAAACCAAATTACACAACTATGCAACTAGTTTGTCGTGGGATATTCCAGCCAATAGTGCAAAAACAACAGGATCACTGGATGACTATTTGTGGTGGAGGCAAGTTTTTTGGGCAGAGGCAAACAATCAATACGGCTTCATCAAGATTACTGTATCTGATACAGCAGGTAAGTTTTTATATGGAGTGGAAACTTTTAAACGAAATCTTAGTTCTGATTGTGAATACAACTTTTTTGTAAGCGATGGGAACGGTGGTTATCGTATCTTGGGGCGTTGGAGATTTGATGGTACAACAACTGCTGACCGAAACCCTTTTAGTGTGGCTAAAGGATGGTCTGACTTAAAACGTAATGATGACAGAATCCAAGTCTTTTATGATGGTTCTTACTCTACTTTCATTATTCCGGAAATTAAAGGGAAAAAATCCGCTAGAATCCATGTGACAATAGGGGCATATCGAGATCATCCAATGGTCTCTCATATGTATCTGGATGGTCTTTATTATCGCAAAGATTTTGTTACGCAGACAAGAGATATTCCTAACCGTTTTACGACTGGTTCAAATGTTGTCATCAACAGCGAAGACGACACAGTCTATATTGATGATATTGCAAAAGCAAGCGAGGTTGTAGATGGTTCTCAATGGCTCTCTATCCCTCCAGGTAATTCAAAATTAGAGCTGTACTTCTCTAGCTTTATCAAAAAACATCCGACAGTAACGATTGAATTTGAAGAAAGGTGGCTATAATGCTATTAACAATTCATGATGCAAGTTTGCAAAAAGTTGCTTTTGTTGATAACGACAAGCAAAATACGCTTAATTATTACGACGATACTTGGGCAAGGAATTTACCGACTGGATCCTCAACATTTGAGTTCACTGTATTTAAAAAAGCCATTAAATCGGATACTGCGTTATCTAAGGCTTATCAATATCTGAATGAGCGTGCCTGGGTTTCGTTTCAATACCATGGGCGCACCTACCTATTCAATGTGATGACTGTTGAGGAAAACGAGCAGACAATCAAGTGTTATTGTGAAAATCTCAATCTTGAGTTAATCAATGAGCATGCCAATCCGTACAAAGCAGAAAGAGCAATGTCATTTATTGAGTATTGCCAAGAAATGGGGCTGCTTGGTTTCAGTAATCTTTCCGTTGGAATTAACGAGATTTCAGATAGGAGACGAACTCTAGAATGGGAAGGACAAGATACTAATCTTGCTCGTTTGCTTAGTTTGGCTAACAAATTCGATGCAGAAATTGAGTTTGAGACACACTTGAACGCTGATAGTTCTATCAAATCATTCAGAGTTAATGTGTATCAAGAGAACGACGAGAATCACCAAGGTGTTGGTCGTGTCAGAAATGACATACAGCTAACTTATGGCAAAAATCTAACTTCTATCACTAGAAAAGTTGATAAGACAGGTGTTTTTAATGCGATTAGACCAACAGGTAAAAGGCGTGTTAAAAATGAAAAGGGCGAAGAAGTAGAAGAGGTGGTAACACTTGGAGGGTTAGATCCTTGGTCTGTAACGAAAGATGGAATCCTTGAATTTTATCAACGGAATGAATCTCTATACGCTCCTATCTCAATGCAAATGTATCCATCTGTTTTTAGCCCAAGCACATTCGATGATCAATGGATACGAAAGGATTTCTCTTATGAGACAGACAATCCAAAAGAATTGCGCCGATTGGCTTACAATGAGTTGAAAAAGCATTGTTATCCTGCGGTGACATATGAAGTAGATGGCTTTATCGATGTGGAGATTGGTGACACAATTAAGATTTATGACAATGGTTTTAATCCAGCTCTTATGGTTCAAGCACGGGTTACCGAACAGAAAATTAGCTTTACGAATCCAGCGAGCAACAAAACTACCTTTTCTAATTTCAAGGCACTTAAAAACAAGTTATCAGATGGTATTCAAGCAGCTTTTGAGCGACTTTTTGAGGCATCAAAACCATACATTATCAAGTTAGCAACTGATCAAGGGGTCATCTTTAAGAATGGGACTGGAGAAAGTGTAGTTACCCCAACACTTTATAAGGGAGGCAAACCTATTACCGCTGGCGTAACTTGGCGTTGGTCACTTGATGGTACTGTTTCAACAGGGATGAAATATCTTGTACGTGGTTCAACTATTGATAGAACCTCCACACTCACTGTTTCAGCATATATAGATAATAACCAAGTGGCTATCGATGAGATTTCTTTTGTGAATGTTTCAGATGGGCAAAACGGGCAGAAAGGCGACAAGGGAGAACCCGGCGCTAAAGGCGACCGAGGAGAAAAGGGAGCTTTAGATGAAAATCAGCTAAAAGAAATCAAGACAAGTATTGATTCAAAAGCCGATCAAGGGCTGACTCAGGAACAGCTAAATGCCCTCAATGAGAAATCACAGATTTTAGAAGCTGAGCTAAAAGCAAAAGCATCGATGGAGGCTTTTAGCGAACTAGAAAAAGCATATAATGCCTTTGTTGAAAAGAACGCTAAAGATGCAGCCCAATCTGAAAAAGATTTGATTGAAGCGGGTAGAAGAATTGATTTGTTGACAACTCAATTTGGAGGATTAGCAGAGCTTAAAACATTCATTGATACGTATATGAAAAGCACAAACGAGGGCTTGATTATTGGTAAAAATGATGCAAGCTCAACTATCAAGGTTTCAAGTGATAGAATTTCCATGTTTTCTGCAGGCAAAGAAGTCATGTATATTTCACAAGGCGTTATCAATATTGACAACGGGATTTTCACCGCATCAGTTCAAATTGGGCGTTTTAGGACAGAGCAATATCACATTAACCCTGACATGAATGTCATCCGCTACGTTTGATAGAAAGGAGTAAAATGGCAAAATACAGTAATTCAAATAACGGTTTATACTTAAATGTATATATAGAGCAAGGCGCTCAGAATATTGCTGCTAATACAACTACTGTAAATTGGCGTGCAACAGTTAGTAGGCCGGTTTATTATCACACTTACAATAAGCAAGGGGACAGTACGCTCTCTCTTAGTCTAGATGGGCGTAATGTCCACAGCAGCAATCCGACTTGGGAGGTATGGGACGGAGAGGTTACTCTTGCTAGGGGTTCAAGTACCATAACACATAATACAGATGGAAGTAAAACTCTACCTCTGTCCTGCACATTTAACCCAAATAATGGTTATCATGAATCAATTACAGTTACAGCTAATATCAGTCTAACCACCATCCCACGGGCTAGTTCTGTAAGCGTAAATGCTGGAATTATTGGTAGTCCAATCACAATTAATATTAGTCGTCATAGCTCAAGTTTCAAGCATACAGTACGTTATGTTTGGGGTAATAAGTCTGGTACTATTGCCTCTAACATTGATACATCCACAACGTGGATGATACCTCTTGATTTTGCAAACGAAATCCCAAATAGCACAAGTGGAACTGGGACAATCTACGTTGATACTTACTCAGCTGGTACGAAAACTGGCACGCAATCAACTATACTAACAGCAAGTATCCCACAAAACATGAAACCTACACTTTCTAATGTGACCTTAACAGATGCCAATGGTGTCGCTAGAGGGTTGCTGAACGGCAATAACTTTCTTCAAATCGTTTCAGATATTCAGGTGGGTTTTAATGGTGCTAGTGGCGCCTATGGATCTACTATTACAGGATATCG
>CAURHZ010000109.1:0-5449 GCA_963524345.1 uncultured Streptococcus sp. | reverse complement strand
TTCCTCCTGCCATGGCCATGTCTGGTTTACCACCACCACGTCCATCGACGATTGGTGCCAATTCTTTGACAAGGTTTCCTGCATGAAGGTCTTTTGTCTTACTTGCGACAAGGACATTGACCTTATCACCAATAGCAGCAACTAGGACGAGCAAGTCAGAGTAGTCTTTTTGTTTCCAGTTATCCGCAAAGGTACGAAGGGCACCGGCATCTGATACAGACACTTGGCTAGCAATGTAACGGTGACCATTGACTTCCTTAACGTCCTTAAAGATATCGCCTGCGGCTGCAGCTGCGGCTTTTTCTTTCAACTCAGCATTTTCTTTTTGAAGTTGACGAAGTTGTTCTTGAAGTCCTTCTACCTTGTGAGGTACTTCTTTAAGTTGAGGTGCTTTCAAGGTTGCTGCAACAGCTTTAAGAGCGTCTTCTTGTTCACGGTAAGCTTCAAAGGCTTCCTTACCAGTCACTGCCAAGATACGACGAGTTCCTGATCCGATTCCTTCTTCTTTGACAATCTTGAAGAGACCAATCTCAGAAGTATTGCCAACGTGGGTACCACCACAAAGCTCGATAGAGTAGTCACCGATAGTGACAACACGGACTTCCTTGCCGTATTTCTCACCAAAGAGTGCCATAGCTCCCATTTCTTTAGCAGTGTCAATATCCGTTTCAACTGTCTTCACTTCAAGAGCTTCCCAGATTTTCTCGTTGACTTGCTGTTCAATCGCACGCAATTCTTCAGCAGTCACTGCTTGGAAGTGGGTAAAGTCAAAGCGAAGGAATTCAACTTCGTTAAGAGATCCTGCTTGTGTTGCGTGGTTTCCAAGGATGTTGTGAAGAGCAGCGTGAAGCAAGTGAGTCGCTGTGTGGTTTTTCATAACACGGTGACGACGATTGGTATCGATTGCCAGCGTATATTCTTGGTTCAAGGCAAGCGGTGAAAGGACTTCAACTGTATGAAGAGCTTGTCCGTTTGGTGCTTTTTGAACATTGGTCACAGTAGCCACGACCTTACCTGACTCATCCAAGATTTGACCGTGGTCAGCGACCTGTCCACCCATTTCAGCGTAGAATGGCGTTTCCGCAAAGATAAGAGAAGCAATTCCTTCTGACACAGCTTCTACTTCTGCATTGTCAGCCACAATAGCCACCAATTTAGAAGATAATTGGCTAGCATTGTAGTTGAAGACACTTTCTACAGTGATGTTTTGAAGGGTTTCATTTTGCATACCCATTGAGCCACCCTTGACAGCTGAGGCACGCGCACGTTCTTGCTGTTCTTTCATGGCCGCTTCAAAACCTTCACGGTCCACAGTCATACCAGCTTCTTCAGCGATTTCTTCAGTCAATTCAACTGGGAATCCATAAGTGTCGTAAAGTTTAAATACATCTGAACCAGCAATGACAGATTGACCTTTTTCTTTCAAGTCTGCTACGATGCCTTGAGCAAAGTGTTGACCTGAGTGAAGAGTACGCGCAAATGACTCTTCTTCGCTCTTAACGATTTTTTCGATAAAGTCACGTTTTTCAAGCACTTCTGGGTAGTAGCTTTCCATGATTTTTCCAACGGTTGGAACGAGTTTGTAAAGGAAAGGCTCGTTGATTCCCAATTTTTGACCATGCATAGAAGCACGACGGAGAAGACGGCGAAGGACATAACCACGACCTTCATTTCCTGGAAGAGCACCATCACCGATAGCAAATGAAAGAGAACGGATATGGTCAGCGATAACCTTGAAGCTCATGTTGTCGCCATCTTGGTCGTAGACCTTACCAGACAATTTCTCCACTTCACGAATGATTGGCATGAAGAGGTCTGTTTCAAAGTTTGTCTTAGCTCCTTGGATAACTGCCACCAAACGCTCCAAACCAGCGCCCGTATCAATGTTCTTGTGTGGCAATTCCTTGTATTCGCTACGAGGAACAGCAGGGTCTGCGCTAAATTGTGACAAAACGATGTTCCAGATTTCGATATAACGGTCGTTTTCGATATCTTCTGCAAGAAGGCGAAGACCGATATTTTCTGGGTCAAAAGCTTCTCCACGGTCAAAGAATATTTCTGTATCTGGTCCAGAAGGTCCTGCACCGATTTCCCAGAAATTGTCCTCAATCGGAATCAAGTGACTTGGATCCACTCCTACTTCAATCCAGCGGTTGTATGAATCTTTATCATCTGGATAGTAGGTCATGTAAAGTTTTTCAGCAGGAAAATCAAACCATTCAGGGCTTGTCAAAAGCTCATAAGCCCAAGTGATAGCCTCGTCACGGAAGTAATCCCCGATAGAGAAGTTCCCCAACATTTCAAACATGGTATGGTGACGAGCAGTTTTCCCTACGTTCTCGATATCGTTGGTACGGATAGCCTTTTGAGCATTGGTAATACGCGGATTTTCAGGGATAATGGTCCCGTCAAAGTATTTCTTAAGGGTTGCTACCCCAGAGTTGATCCACAAAAGAGTTGGGTCATTTACAGGAACCAAACTCACTGATGGTTCTACAGAGTGACCTTTGGTTGCCCAGAAATCAAGCCACATTTGGCGTACTTGTGCACTAGATAGTTGTTTCATATTGTCTCCTTATTTACTTGTTTAATGTGATTGGCTTTCCAGCATTTCCACATAGTCAATCGCGACACAGAGGGAAATGACTAGGTCTGCATAAGCGTCCTCCTGAACCGTTACGGTATAGGTAGAGGTCAGATGGAAGAGTTCCTTCTTAATTTCCGCAATCAGCTGATCGCGATCATCCAGCAATTTGAAATCCAAATCCCAGATATTGCCTTCTATACGAAGACCCAGATTATCAAACTCATACTTATCTCGCCAGAAGGTCAACTTCTTACGAATGACAAAACTTGAGCCATCCCGAAGCTGAATCTCAAAACGAGGTAGCAAGGTCAAGATTTCTTTACTGATCTGACTGACTTGTTCACCATTAGCATCATAGATGGTAAAAGTTTTGGGAATCTTAAAAAATGATCCCTCTACCTGATAGGCGATTTCTCCCCTGTCATCCTTGATAGCGAAGCGTTCGCCTCCCAGACGAAACTTTTGTTTGACAAGAAATGTTTGCATCAACACCTCCAAAAATCAAAAGACAAGCTCATATCACGAAGGGCGAAAAACCGCGGTACCACCTTCATTCAATGAACTTGTCATTCTCTTGTTCTTATGCAATTGTATGATTGAGTAGCATGAATTCCTAGCTTAGATGGCTCGCAGCACCGCCACTTCTCTGGACTAAGACAACTGAAAATCAATTCTCAACTTTCTTATTATAACGTTTTTTTAAGCTTGCGTCAACTGTGAAATTAGCTATGTAAACACACAAACGAGATAAGATACTTACAATTAAGATATTTTAAATGCACATAATTACTAACGAAGTAGATCTAACATTTCATGATTCAATGTCCGATAACAAGTAAAATAGCTATCATCAATTTCAAATGTATTTTGTAAAATAAAGCGTAAGGTATCTATTGTCTGTTGCAATTTCTTTGAATTGACTAGTTTACTATCAATCTCTGACAAGCCATGTGCCACCTTATTTCTCTCACCATTTAAGCTATTTATTAGCTTTATCGACTTAAGTAATTCAGGAGAAACTTGATAATAAGATAGAATATTTTCATAAGATAAGAGATTTAAGGTTGACTGAGGTGAATAGATTCTTTCCTTCTCATCTTTTATACCCTTGGCTTTCTTAAATTCTAGATCAATGAAATCTAAGATATCTTCAAAATCCTTGTATTCTTCATTTAATTTTGGTAAGGCCCCATCATATTTGATTAAATCAGGATAATCTTTTTTGATCTTTTCTTCGATGATAAATTCAACATAAGACTTTGATTTGATTAAGACATCTGCTACTTGTCCTCTCTCTTTCAAGACTTCTATCATTAAAAAGTAATTAAGGGCTTTCTTCTCAACATCTGTCAATGGATAGTCTTGAATATCTTTTAAAATAGCTTGCGTTTTAAATACTTTTACAAAGTCATTTAATGTAGCTCGTAAAAAAGATAATTTCTTTTTAGAAAGTAAGTTATTGTATTCTTTTTTTGTAACAAGTTCTTCTGCGGCAAGATAATCATAGGAAGCTATCAAATTTCTTAAATGACGTTTGATTAAAGATTGATTAAATTTTTCAGCCTCATCTTTAATAGTACGATCTTCGTAATCCTTTTGGTTATCCTCGTTCTCGTTAAAAAGCTTCTGTTCACCTTCACTTGAAAGTGGCACATACTTTCTATTTGCTGATTTGTTAGGAGTTGCAACCTGGATAGCCTGAGTATTATAATCTTTGATTCGATTGAGGGCAAATAAAGCCGAAATAATCTGAGGCGTTCCTGAAGATAGGTTTAAGATTAATTGATGATCAGTTCCAGAATATTTTTCAACAATCTGTCCCATAACCTCATACATTTTATCAAATAGATAAACCTCATCATTTTTTAGAATTGTTGACTCAATTGTCACATCAGGATGATAATCTTCTATGGAAAAAATAGCTTTCTCAATGAGATCTTTCTTGATCAGCATCTCCTCACTATAAACTAAAACAACCTTCTCCGGTCTATAAGTGCGTGCAATATGTAATAAAGCTGCATCTCGATTATTACTAATCGGATCTGTCGTTCCAACTGCTGAAATTAAAATTTCCAAGATATTCTACCTCTCATTATTTCAGTAATTCTAATAATTCTTTATTAAAATCCTTGTAAAAATTAAAATCCTTTTCAGTAAGTTGATACTGTTCCTTGATTAGCACTTTTAAGGTTTTTAGAACTGGACCTAACTGTTTTAATTCCTCAGAATCTAATGGATCCAATTTATGAGCTACAGTATTTCGAGTTGAATTCATGCTAATAACTGGTTTAATTTTTTTAAATTGATTCCACTCATGTTTTTCTTTTAAGATCTTACTATAATCCCAAATCCCGAGATAATATTTCTCTGATTCACTCACGTAATTATCCAAAAATCCTGGATAACGATTTTCGATATAGTCATCTAAGATAAACTCTGTAAGGTTTTTAATTCTAATCAGACCTTCACTAAAATTACCACGTTCTTTTTGCAAATCAATAGTCAAATAAGCATTTAATACTTTTTTCTGTTCTTCGCTCCATTTTTTCTTTTGGAGGACTTGAGGTACAGCTTGCCTATCTAATGAATCCACAATATCTTGCAACTTCTTACGACATTCTTTCAAACCAGGAAAGTCTGATAATTGATTAGCAACCTCTAAACTTGCTTTGTAATCATATTTCGTAATAAAATCACGTAAAGTTTTCTTCATTAAGCCTTGTTTAAACTTCTCTGAAGTATCTTCAATGGTTCGGTCGATATAGTCCTGTTTGTTATCTAAGTTCGTATCAATAAGTGCGTCAATATCTTCTGAATCATCATGTCCAACTCCTGCATTTGAATCATTTTCAGGACTTGAAA
>CAURHZ010000108.1:0-5454 GCA_963524345.1 uncultured Streptococcus sp. | reverse complement strand
TGAACCATTTGACTATTATACCATCTTCTCTGTTTGTGCGCTAGTTTAGAAACTTAACTTAAAACTAGGGATTGTTTTTCAAGTAATCAATTGCATCTTGTAGGGTTTTAACTGGCACGATTTTCATATCTGTCTTGATTGTTTTAGCAGCTTCTAGGGCTGTTTGGTAGTTGTTTTTCGCATCAGGATGCGCTTTTTGTTCTTCTTCGCTAACAGGATTATCTGGAGCAAAGAAAATCGCAGCACCTTCTCTAGCTGAAGCTACAACTTTCTTGTCAATACCACCAATATCCCCCACATTCCCATCGCGGTCAATGGTACCTGTGCCGGCAACAATACGACCATTACGAAGGCCAGGGTCAGCTATTTGGGTATAGATGGCCAGACTAAACATGAGACCTGCACTTGGACCGCCGATACCAGCTGTTGAAAAGCGAATTGGGACATCACTGGTCACTTCCGTACGGTCAATCAAGCCGATTCCAATCCCATTTTTACCATTTTCCAAGGTGATAATCTTTCCTTCTGCAGACTTGGTTTGCCCATCCTCTTCATAAGTTACCTTGACGGAGTCCCCTAGTTTTTGAGAATTGACATAATCAATCAAATCTTTGGAACTATCAAAGGTTTGATCATTTACTGCTGTGACCGTATCAGATATGTTGAGAATCCCTTTAAAGGTCGAATTATCCGTCACAGTCAAAACATAAACCCCAAGATATTTTAGTTCAATATCCTTACCAGCAGTTTTTAGCCCTTGATACTTGGCCATGTTTTGTGATGTTTGCATGTAGAATTGATTGATACGCATAAATTCAACATCGGAAGAACCACCTGTAGTCTCCTGAGCACTACGAATATCTGTAAAAGGCGTCAACCAAGCATAAATCATATGGGCTAAAGTGGCGTGTTGGACACCAACCGTAACGAATTGATAGGCACCAGCTTCCTTATCTTCTGTGTCATTTACTTTAAGGACTTGGCGAATATCTTCCGAACCACCTGGAACCTCTATATAGTAGGGCAAGGGCACTACAAATGCCAAGAAAGTCACAATTAAGGCCGCAATGACATATAAGGGCCATCTAATCTTTTTTTTCATTTCTTATTTCCTCCAAAATACTATCAGGAACATAGCAAGCAATATCCTGACCAAACTTCAAAAGCTCTCTAACACCGGATGAACTGATATAGAGATGTTCAGGTCGGCTATGTAGATAAATGGTCTCTATATTAGGAGACAGCTGATGGTTGTAGTAATCAAAACTGGCTTCATATTGCAAATCCGCTGCATTCCTCAAACCACGCACTAGACAAGTAGCCCCCAGTCTTTTTGCGACATCAACCACCAATTCATCATGAGAAGACACAACTTCAACATTTTCCAAATGTTTCAAAGCCGTTTCTAGCCCTCGTTTACGATTTTCGATAGGGAGAAATCCTTGTTTGTGGGGATTAAAAAAAATACCCACATAGAGCTTATCAAAGAGTTTGCTAGCCCGTTCAATGATATCCAGATGCCCATTTGTCATCGGATCAAATGAGCCTGTGAATAAGCCAATCTTATCTGACATAGACTGTCACCTTACTAATTCCATAAATCTTTTCCTTCCAGATGCCCAGACAGGCAATTTCTTCTGGAAGTTCAACGGCCTTATCCGTCTCACACACGACCATGACATCTTCAGAAAAAAGCTCCCTCTCAGCCATTTTTTCAATATTTGCTACGATTTGTTCCTTGGCATAAGGAGGGTCTAAGAAAATGAGGTCAAATCCCCCAGATACCTGTTCCAATGCCCTTTCTGCATCCATTTTGAGAAGTTGAAATTTCCCAACTTCCTTGGTCATCTGAATATTTTCAGCCACGATAGCCTGAGCCTTACGGTCTCGCTCCACCAAAACAGCACTGGACATGCCACGCGATACTGCTTCTATTGACAAGCCACCACTACCTGCATAAAGGTCCAAGACTCGTCCCCCTTCAAAGTAGGGACCAATCATGTTAAAAATAGCTCCCCTAACCTTATCCGAAGTTGGTCTTGTCGTCTTACCTTCTAGTGTCTTGAGGGGACGTCCCCCATAGATTCCTGATACGATTTTCATACCGTTTATTATACCAAATTATGGGCGAAAAGAGAAAGAAAACCGAACCTCGCGGTTCGATTCTCTACAAAATATTTTCGTAAGTATCGCGGACTTCTTGAGGCCAAACACTTGTTTGCACTTCTCCGATGTGTTTCTTACGAAGTAGGAACATGGCCATACGAGATTGTCCAATTCCTCCACCGATTGTCAATGGGAATAGGCCGTTCAACAAAGCCTTGTGCCATTCCAATTCCAAGCGGTCTTCATCACCTGTGATGGCAACCTGACGGCGAAGCGTTTCTTCATCTACACGAATCCCCATAGAAGACAACTCAAAGGCTCCACCCAGAGACTCATTCCAAACAAGAATATCGCCATTCAAACCCTTGTAGCCATTTTCAGACTCACTTGTCCAGTCATCATAGTCTGGTGCACGTCCATCGTGCGGTTTACCGTCTGGTAATTTACCACCGATACCGATCAAGAAGACTGCTCCAAATTCTTTACAAATAGCATTTTCACGTTCTTTTGGAGTCAAGTCTGGGTAGCGTTCTACCAACTCTTCTGTGTGGATAAAGGTGATTTGTTTTGGCAAGATAGACTCGATGTCATAGCGAGCTTCAACAGCTAGTTCTGTCAGGCGAATAGCCTTGTAAATCTTCTCAACAGTTTCTTTTAGATAAGCGATGTTACGCTTACCATTTGGGATAACCTTCTCCCAGTCCCACTGGTCAACATAAACAGAGTGGGTCGCATCCAACGAGTCTTCGTCTGGACGAAGGGCCTTCATGTGGACGAAAAGACCTTCACCTTCACCGAAACCAAAACGAGCCAAGGTATGGCGTTTCCATTTAGCAAGGGAGTGCACCACTTCATAAGTAGCATCAGGGATTTGAAGAACCTTGACCGATACGGCATTCTCAACACCTGATAAATTATCCTGCATCCCGTCACCGACCCTGCTCAAGATAGGACCTTGAACTTCGACAACTTCTAACTTATCTTTCAAATACTGGGTAAAAGTGTTTTTGACAAAGGAAATCTCTTCTTGTTGATGAATAAAACTTTTCTTCATAAACTACTCCTCAAAAATTAGTTAAAAGCATTATACACCTATTTTCAAGAAAAGAAAAGAGAAAATTTAAAAAAATTAGTGTCACTCAAAACACTGATTTCATAGACCTTTTAGTCATTACGACCGAAGATACGTAGAATACTTAGGAAGAGATTGATAAAATCAAGATAGATACTGAGAGCCATTGACACAACCCAACCTGTCGCTACACGGCCTTGTGATTGTTCATAAGCGAGACGAATTCTTTGGTTGTCCCAAGCAATCAACCCTGAGAAAACCAAAACCATGGCTACGCTAATCATATAATCAAAGAAACCGCTAGCCAAGAAAATATTAACTACCATGGCAATCAGCAAACCGATAAGAGCCGCCATCATAGCCCGACCAAGGCCACTCAAATCTTTCTTGGTAAACATGCCAACTGCCGCCATGACAAAGAAGAGAAGGGCGCTCGACACAAAGGCAGATAAAACTGTGCCCGGAGTATAGAAGGCCACCACAAAACTGAGTGTAAAGCCGTTTAAAACAGAGTAAAGTAAAAATACTGGAAGAGCCGCTGGACTATTCTTTAAGGCCATGTTACTGGCAACGAAAACCAAGGCTAACTCTGCAAAAGTTGCAATGGTCAACCAGAGACGCCCCTGCATCAAAAAGTAAACCAACTGAGATTGAAAGACCGTCAACATAAGGCCTGATACCAAAGCAGATAGTCCAATCCCCAGACCAACAAAGGCATAAACCTTAGCATAAAATTGATTGAGACCTGCGCGGTCATGAATAATAGTGTGATTCATCTTTTCTCCTTTTCTATGAACATCTTTCCTTGATTATAACAAAGAAAGTTAAAATTAGCTTAAATGGAAAATTAAAATACCGGCTGCAACGGCAACATTCAAACTCTCCGCCTGTCCCTTCATACTAATGTGAACCAACTGGTCTGCACTTTCAGCCATGAGGGGACTAATTCCTTGACCCTCATTTCCCATGACTAGTACAAAATTTTCTATAGGAGACAGTTCTCTGTAATCAACAGAATCTTTAGACAGGGTTGTTGCCAGCACTGGGATACCTGCCTTTTTAGCTTTCTCGAGAAGCGCTTGGCTCGACATCCGGTAAATGGGCAGATGGAAATGACTGCCTTGCATCGAACGTAAGGTCTTGAGACTGTAGATGTCTGCCGATTTATCTGAAACAATTACTCCAGTAAAGCCTGCTGCATCCGCAGTCCGAATGATAGTTCCCACATTACCAGGATCTTGCACATCTTCCAAAAACAAGAACTTGCCCTGACTAAAGTCAACTTGTCCTACTTCTTCTTTTTGAACCACCGCAACAATTCCCTGTGGAGTCTGAGAATCCGCCAAATCTAGCAAAATATCTTCTGACACCCAGACAGTTTGCGGAAAAGCAGCTAACTGATCTCGGTAATTTTCTATGGCAAAGATTTTCTCAATCGTCACTCCAGCTTGGACAGCTTCTTCAAACAAGTGCCAGCCTTCAATCAAATAGGCAGACTTGCGATATTTTTTTTGGTGTAATTTCTTGGCATTTTTTACCACAGAATTGGCTTTTGAGGTTATAATAGTCATAGAAATATTATAACACAATCAAAGGGGTTTGGTATGCAAAAGGTTAGAATGATTGCCCAAGGTAGGGTGCAAGGAGTCGGCTTTCGTTGGGGTGTTTACAGCTTGGCACTTGAAATTGGTGGCATCACAGGCCGAGTATGGAATAACGACGATGGCACAGTGGAAATATTAGCCCAAGCAGACTCATCTGCTACCATGGCAAAATTTATCCAAGAAATCCGCAAAGGACCCACACCTTTTTCAAAAGTCAGCTACTTAGATGTCAAACTGAGCAACTTTCCTCCCTACCCTGACTTTAAAATCGCAAATTAGGTCTCTAGAACTATTGTATATTTTGTAAAAAAACAGTAGAATAGAAAGGTATAATTTTTAAAGAAGGAATAAAAACAGTGAAATCTATTAAACGTTTTGCACTCTCAGCTATGGGAGTGGCTATGTTACTTGTTTTGACAGGTTGCGTTCAGATTGATAAAGCAACAGGTAAGCCAATTGGTCCCGTTTGGGATTTCTTGGGTGCCCCGATGGGAGAAGCTATCAAGTACTTCGCTACTGATAAAGGTCTAGGCTTTGGTGTCGCTATCATTATCGTAACCATTATCGTGCGCTTGATTATCTTGCCACTTGGTATCTACCAATCATGGAAGGCGACACTTCACTCTGAAAAGATGAACGCCCTCAAGCACGTCCTTGAGCCACACCAAACAC
>CAURHZ010000107.1:0-5462 GCA_963524345.1 uncultured Streptococcus sp. | reverse complement strand
GCTCCACTATTTGTCAGCAAGTAGCTGTTAATGGTTGTATTGCTAAGCATGATTCCATCTTTGTCGAAGTAATACCAAGACCCACCAATTTTTTCCCATTTATTTTGAGAAATTTTTCCTGAAGAACTGGCAAAGTACCATTTTCCATTGATAAAGTTCCAACCGTTTTCGGCCATCACTCCATCTTTATTGAATACATAACCATCAAAGGTTGTATTGCTTAGTCGATTTCCATCTTTGTTAAAATAGTACCACTTGCCTTGGATTTTTTTCCAGTTGATAACAGATTTATTGTGTTCATAAAATCGCCAGTTATTATTTTCTTCCTGCCAACCTTCTTTGACTTTTTCAACTTTTTTTTCTTCCGCTTTCTCCTCTGCTTTAGCGGGAGTTTTTTTCTCGATTTTTTCTTCTTTGTCATTAACTTTAGACGAATTGTCTGGTTTTTCGAGCTTTTCTTTCGGTTTTTCTTGGTTTTCGATTTTAGAAGTACTTGAATGAGGAATTGTTACATTTTCTTTTACTCTCTCTGCTTTATTTTCTTGAGCTTGGGCAGTTGCTTGAGTATATCCTAAAATAGATAAGGCAACTGCACTAGCAAGTATAATCTTTTTCATATTTATCTCCTTTTATTTTTTGATTATTATAATAAAATTTTGCTGCTTTCTCAACTATCAAACTGGACTTCTTCTAGGAGATAGTCGATAAAGCGTTCGCCCATCTTAGATAGGCTGGTTTTTTCATGCTGGATATAGACCAGCTCGATAGGGTCATCAATATCCAGTGGGATAGAAACGATATTGTCTCCGTTGAGGTTGCTGTTCAAAATCCCCGTCGCAATAGTATAACCATCCAAACCAATCAAGAGATTAAAGAGGGTAGCACGGTCGCTGACCACAATGGATTTCTTGTGGTGCTCTTGAGAAAGAATCTCTTCTGAAAAATAGAAGGAGTTGTGCGTCCCTTGGTCATAACTCAGATAAGGGAAGTTTTCCAAATCAGACAGTTTCACCTTGTCTTTTTTTGCCAGAGGATTGGTCTTGCTGACAAAGATATGCGGTTGGGCGGTAAAGAGATGGTGAGCCAGCAGATGGTTGTCATCTAGCATTTTTGTTAAAACATCACGGTTGTAGCTGTTCAAAAAGAGGACACCAACCTCACTACGGAAGTTCTTGACGTCGTCGATAATTTCCCAAGTTCGAGTTTCACGAAGGAAAAGCTCGTATTTTTCCATATCACTTTTCTTAAGTAGCGATACAAAGGCGTTGACCACAAAGGCATAGTGCTGAGATGAAACGCTAAAGAGTTCGCGGTGGGCGACAGGATTTTTATAGCGTTCCTCCAGAAGTTGGGTCTGCTCGACAACCTGACGGGCATAAGAGAGAAACTCCATCCCGTCACGGGTCAAGGTGATACCCTTAGGATTACGAATAAAGATTTCAATGCCCATTTCATTTTCCAAATCTCTCACAGCGTTGGAAAGACTCGGCTGAGTGATAAAGAGTTGCTTGGCGGCCTCATTCATGGAGCCAGTCTCGACGATTTTGATAATATAATGTAATTGTTGAATTCTCATGTTTTTATTGTACCACACTTGCTTCAGAATCGCCAAAGAAGATAGGAAAATCAGGGGGAGTGTGTGGGTCTCTGTAAAGTAACTAAGAAGAAAATTCTAAATAATTTAAGAAATAGTGTAAAAAAGTAGCTGAGTAAGAGATTGTTCAGCTGTTTTTTAATTGAGAACTATAAAAACTTTCCTCGAAAATAAGAAACTTGCACGATTTACTCATTATTTATCCAGTACTAGAGTTTATACTAGTTATTGTAAAGATGATCATCCAAAAGAAGGAAGGAGGCAACCTTATGGCTAAAAATACAAATCGTTCAGAGATTGATTCTCTAAGTTTTGAGGTTGAAAACCAAGAACTTTCCAGTAAATTAGAAGCTAGTGGTACACAGCTTTTAAAATGACACTAGCAGGTCTCTGTGGATTGTATTTCACCTATTCCTATGAGTGTACGAGAAATAATGTTCGTTGTTAGATAAAACAAAAGGAGAATTCTAGTGTTTTATTACAAAATATTGACAACATTTTGATTTGGTGTTATATTTACGGGGAGAAATACAAATAGAACAAGACAACTTTGAGATTGATTCTTTGGATTGTGGAAATTAATAGCCAAGAATTGGATGGAAAATCTGCTGCTGGGTTAGGGTACGGCTGTTAGATTAACAGCACAGGGGCGCTGTGCTTGGTGGTTTGCATATTCTTATGAATGTATTTCGTCAAACGTGCGCTGTGAATAAAACTCTCTATTTTTTGACAGGAGGATAAAATGGAAGGAATTATTGGAACACTAGAATTCTATGCACCTGTACTGGTCTTAGGAGTTGTTGTCATAGGGATTGTTTACTTTATGAAAAAAAGAAACGATCGCAAATAATCAACATCGACCGATACCTGAAAAAGGCATCGGTTTTTTATTACTTGAATATATTGCACAAAATACTCATGCCAAACATTGAAAGGAACCGTATAATAAGAGAGTAATAAAGAAACGGAGGAATGAAATGATGAAACAGCTTATTGTAACAGGATTAACGAAAACATTTGGTCAAGGGGATAATATCGTTCGTGCTTTATTAGATGTGAACTTGTCCGTTGAAAAAGGTGAATTTCTGGCAATTATGGGTGCCAGTGGTAGTGGAAAAACAACACTCCTCAACTGTATTTCAACGATTGATAAACCAACGTCAGGTGAGATTCGATTTGAAGATTTTGACATCATCCATGCCAAGGAAAATGAACTAGCTGACTATCGTGCTAAAAACATTTCCTATATTTTCCAAGCCTACAACTTGGTGGAAACCTTGACGGTCTATGAAAATATTGTTCTACCTCTTCAAATTCAGGGGAAAAATATCAAAAAACATCAAGATAAGATTGAGGAAATTTTGGATAAGTTGGCCATCCAAAACTTAAAAGATAAGTTTCCCAATCAATTATCAGGTGGTCAGCGACAACGCGTGGCAACTGCTAGAGCCTTGATTGATGATTCTAAACTGATTATCGCAGATGAGCCGACAGGAGCCTTGGACTCTGCCAATTCTGAAAAACTGATGGCACTTTTGCAGGAAATCAATAAAAGTTTTGGTATTACCATTTTACTGGTTACGCATGACCCTGCCGCAGCAAAGTACTCTTCACGGATGGTGCTACTTAGAGATGGAAAGATTATGGATGATTTGGAACGTAACAGCTTATCTAATGAACAGTATTTGCAAGAGATTTACAGCCGTACCAGATAGGAGGGGGAAAGTATGTATCCAAAATTGATTTTACGAAATGTATTTCGAAATTTACAGACCTATACCATCTATTTTTTCAGTCTGACCTTGATTTATAGCTTGCTCTACGCTTTTAATGCTTTACCAAGCCATCCAGTGATGCAAAGTTTATCAGGAGCAAAGGAAACGTTGACGACGGTGATGAGCCAGTACATGGGTTTGCTTTCCTATCTGATTCTATCGGCGATTGCCTTTCTCATCGTTTACGCCACAAATTTTGTGCTGGGACAGCGCAAGAAAGAGTTGGGACTTTATGCAACGCTGGGAATGAAGAAGAAGCAGATTATCCGTACCCTGTTCTTTGAAACCATGCTGGTCAATATCTTTTCCTTGATTCTAGGTTTCTTTCTTGGAGTGATCTTACTGGTCATTCTAGCTAAGATTGCATCTGAGTTTTTCATGGCTAATTACTTTGGTAATCTGGTTTTCTTTGATAGTAAGTCTGTCATCTTACTAGTTTATTCCTATTTGGTAACCAGTTTTATTGTTGGTGTCATGGACATTCTTACCTTTAGAAAGCAAAATATCATTGCACTCATTCAAGAAAATGGGGTCAAGAAATCTGTCTTGGCAAAAGGCAAGCCAGTTCTTCAAGCACTTCTCTTTATTCTTTCGACAGCTGTTATCGGTTTTGGTGCTCTCTATTTTTCAGACTATCACCATCTATCATTCTTGAAAAGCTGGGGTATCTTGCTGGTATCTGTCTTCGTGATTTTTGTGATTTTATTTTACAATACCTTGAGCCATTTTATCTTGGTCTCCCTTAGAAAACTGCCTCAAACCTACTATAACAAACTAAACACTTTTAAAATCCGTCAATTTTCAAAACAAGCTGATAGTAATTCGGTCACGTTGGCTGTCTTATCCTTGACCTTGACACTGGCTCTCAGCTTACTCGTTTTTAGTGGTAGTGCCTATACGACTATGAACCGAGAGCTGAACAAATACTCACCTTATGATGTAACTGTCAATCTCTACCGTGGTAAAGAGTTTCAATTTTCTCAGGAATCTGTCAAAGACAGATTGAAAGCCGATGGCTTTGACTTTAATGTCATCAAAGAAGAGTACAGCTATCCTAGCTATTCTAGTGATGTAATCTATAAAGATTTGATTGATACTAGCAATCTCTGGGAGCATGATAAGAAACTTCCTGAATCAAAAGTACCGATTTTAGGAATTTCTGCCTACAATCATCTCCGCAAACTGCAAGGGAAAAAAGCGGTTGACTTGGCAGAAGACCAATTTCTAGTCAATGCCAATTATAAAGGAACTGCCAAGCAGATCCAGGACTTTCTATCAACGACCAAAACCTTCATGATTAACGGTCGTTCTCTCAACCTTGCCTCTTCAAAGCCACTTGAAACAGTTTACTTTTTATCTTCAGTAACTACAAATGACGCAGGAACCTTAATTGTACCAGATAAGGTAGTAGTTGGATTGACGGAAGATCACACGACCTATGTTGCCAATTTCAAAGAAAACATTGACAAACGGGAAGTAGAAACATTCTTGAGTCAGTGGATTGAAAAATACTACTTCACTCGTGATGGAGAAGAGTTGAATTCGTTCGTCTATCAAACGAAAGGAAGAATTTTTGAGATTTATCTTGGATTTATGGGCGTCATTGTCTTTGTCATGATTTTTGTTAGTGTTATTTTTATCATTATTTCCCTCAGTATCTTGTCTCTTCAAACTTCTACAAGTGCTTTGGATAGTGTTAATGATTATCAAATCATATATCTTCTTGGGAACAAGAGAAAGCAAAATCGCTCTATTCTTTTGCAACAGATTCTAAGTTATTTCTTGGTTCCGCTGGTCATCGCAGGTCCGCTAGCATTTGCCTTGAGTACCGCTCTTTTGGGCTATTTTGAGAATTTCGCTAATACCAGCATTTCTATTGATATCACCTATCTGGGAGTAGCGGTTTTACTCTTTGTCCTTTACCTGCTAGTGACTTACAGAGTAAGTTGGCAAATTATTGAAAATTAAGTTAAATACCAGAGTTGCCTATCCTGCAATTCTGGTATTGTGTTATAATGATATTAAAGTAGTTCAGGAAGTAGATACATATGAAACAGTTTGTCAAATCGCTCTCGAAAAACTCACTTTTATTG
>CAURHZ010000106.1:0-5480 GCA_963524345.1 uncultured Streptococcus sp. | reverse complement strand
GTGTCAAAACAGATGTCCTCAATCCTTTAGAAAGTCTGACAGAAGAGGACACCAAAGCTGGAGAAAATTACATCTCTATCATGGAGAAAAACCTCAAGGCTCTAAAACAAACAACAGACCAAGAAGGTCCAGCTATCGAACCTGAAAAGGCAGAGGATACCAAGACAGTTCAAAATGGTTACTTTGAAGATGCAGACGTCAAGGACCGCACCTTGAGTGACTATGCAGGTAACTGGCAATCAGTTTATCCTTTCCTTGAAGATGGTACTTTTGACCAAGTCTTTGACTACAAGGCTAAGTTGACTGGTAAGATGACCCAGGCTGAGTACAAGGCTTACTATACAAAAGGTTACCAGACAGATGTGACTAAGATTAACATTACTGATAACACTATGGAATTTGTTCAAGGTGGACAAAGCAAGAAATACACTTACAAGTATGTCGGTAAGAAAATCTTGACTTACAAGAAAGGCAATCGTGGTGTTCGCTTCCTCTTTGAAGCCACAGATGCTGACGCTGGACAGTTTAAGTATGTTCAGTTTAGTGACCACAATATTTCCCCAGTTAAGGCAGAACATTTCCATATCTTCTTTGGAGGCACAAGCCAAGAAGCTCTCTTTGAAGAAATGGATAACTGGCCAACCTACTATCCAGATAACCTATCTGGACAAGAAATCGCCCAAGAAATGTTGGCGCATTGATGAAAAACCGACTAGTTCATAAGAGCTGGTCGGTTTTTGAAATAGTGGCCTATAAATAATCATCAAATTTCACTCCTTTAAAAAACATTTGTTAAACATTTCATAAATATTTGAAAACGAATACAAAAAGTAATATAATGATGTTAAATATATAGCGCGAAGGCGCAGGAGGAAAATTATATGGCAACATTTTACGTTCCGGCAGTCAACCTTATTGGTAAAGGTGTTGTAAATGAAGTAGGTCCTTATATCAAGGAACTTGGCTATAAAAAGGCACTTTTGGTTACAGATAAGTTCATTGAAGGTAGTGACATTTTGCCTAAGGTTTTAAAACCGCTAGATACAGAAGGAATCGAATATGTCATCTTTAGCGATGTAGAGCCAAACCCTACTTGTAAGAATGTCACAGATGGGGTAGCTGCTTTAGAAGAACATGGCTGTGACTTTATCATCAGTCTTGGTGGGGGCTCTCCACAGGATGCAGCTAGTTGTATCTCTATCATAGCTACAAATGGTGGAAAACCACAGGATTATGAGGGGCTTCATAAGTCTGCTCAAAAAGGCTTACCAGTCGTGGCTATCAATACAACGGCAGGAACTTCTGCAGAAATCACTATTAACTATGTGATTACGGACGAAGAACGCAAGGTTAAGATGGTAATGGTTGACAAGAATAGCCTTGCCTTGATTTCTGTTAATGATCCTGAATTGATGCTCTCTAAGCCTAAAGGGTTGACTGCAGCGACAGGTATGGATGCTCTGACTCACGCAGTTGAAGCTTTGGTAACACCTGGTGCTTATGATGTGACTAAGAAACTCTCTATCGGAGCTATTGAGCTTATCAAGGAATACCTTCCTCGTGCAGTGGCAAACGGACATGACATTGAAGCGCGTGAAGGTATGGTCAATGCCATCTTCCTTGGTGGTATGAGCTTTAATAATGCAGGTCTTGGTTATGTTCACTCAATGGCTCACCAACTCGGCGCAGTATATAATTTGCCACACGGTGTTTGCTGTGCCATGTTGCTACCAGTTATAGAACGTGAAAATGCTAAACGTGTACCAGAAGCTTTCCGTAATGTTGCCAAGGCCTTGGGACTTCATGTGGAAGGTAAATCAGATGAAGAGTGTGCTGATTATGCAATTGCTGAGATTGAGAAACTGTCTGAAACCGTAGGTATTCCTAAGAAACTGACTGAGCTTGGTATTGAAGAAAAAGACTTTGACTTTGAATACCTTTCTAAGAATGCCTTGATTGATGCCTGCGCACCAGGAAATCCATTTATGCCAACCTTAGAAGAAACGATTGCTTTTTATAAAGAGTTGTTTTAGCCAGGAATTAGACGACAATGTGACAATTCACCTCTAATTATTGACATTTCAGGAAAAATCGCAGTAAAAACTGCACAGCCTTCTTTAAATGTGCTATAATACAGGAAAAATAATGATGGAGGTCACGATAATGGCAACATTTTTGATGATTTTTGTGGTGGTTTGTGTGCTCCTATTGGTAATAGTCACACTGAGTACAGTTTATGTGGTTCGTCAGCAGTCGGTGGCGATTATTGAACGCTTTGGGAAATACCAAAAGGTTGCCAATAGCGGTATTCATATTCGCTTACCTTTTGGGATTGACTCGATTGCAGCGCGGATTCAGTTGCGCTTGTTGCAAAGCGATATTGTGGTTGAGACCAAGACCAAGGACAATGTGTTCGTTATGATGAATGTAGCGACTCAGTACCGTGTCAACGAGCAGAGCGTGACAGATGCCTACTATAAACTCATGCGTCCAGAATCTCAGATTAAATCTTATATCGAAGACGCTCTTCGCTCTTCTGTTCCAAAATTAACCTTGGATGAATTGTTTGAGAAAAAAGATGAGATTGCCCTTGAAGTTCAACACCAAGTAGCAGAAGAAATGACTACTTACGGTTATATTATTGTGAAAACCTTGATTACTAAGGTCGAACCAGATGCAGAAGTTAAGCAATCCATGAATGAAATCAATGCGGCGCAACGTAAGCGGGTCGCAGCGCAAGAATTGGCGGAAGCCGATAAGATTAAGATCGTCACTGCAGCTGAAGCCGAAGCAGAAAAAGACCGCCTCCATGGTGTGGGGATTGCCCAACAACGTAAGGCGATTGTGGATGGATTGGCAGAGTCTATCACGGAACTCAAGGAAGCCAATGTTGGCATGACAGAAGAACAAATCATGTCTATCCTCTTGACCAACCAGTATTTGGATACTTTGAATACCTTTGCCTCTAAAGGAAATCAAACTATCTTTTTACCAAATACGCCAAATGGTGTGGATGATATCCGTACACAAATCTTGTCAGCTCTACGTGCTGAGAAGAAATAATAGACTAAAGAGCTTGGCAACAGGCTCTTTTTTAGTGATCGTGAGAGATAAGTCCTAGCTTAAGTAAGACTATTCACAAAAGTTACTAACAGGTTGTGGATAAGTGTGGATAACTTCTGATTATTTCAGTGATAATTCTTATTGGTATGACCAATCTAGTAACTTTTTAGGATTATAAAGTAGTTTTAATTCCTGTAAATAAAGAGTTAAGCACAGTTTGGGATAGTTATTCACAACTTGTGGATAATCTTGGGGATAGAGTGTAGGCCTACTAATGATGAGCAGATAGATACCTAATACTCTCGTTGTTATAATAGATGATATAGAGTGTTTCTCGTGAAACATTCTATTTATATACCTTTTTCGAGTTATAGGTGACTTAGTTTGATAAACTCAAGAGGGATGATAGATTAAAAGAAATTATGCTGCTTGACTATTGGAGGGATTATGGTACATTTAAAATGAATAAAACAGAAAATAGAGACTGAAAAGCTATTATTTGTGCGTTCTTGGATTGTTTTCGCCAAATTTGGGAAAGGTTGCTATCGGCATATACACGTTCTAGAAAAGAAACGTTAGCAGAATTAGCAGGTGTGATTTTAGGGAGTTTTGATTTTACAGATGATCATACTCATGGTTTTGGCATGGATAGTGTTGTTTGGAGCGATGAGGATTTTTATCATGTCAGTTTTATTGTAGGAAGATTTACTTCGTTTTCTCCTGAAATTGAGTTTTTGTCCAGCCTCTAAACAAAAATTTAAGTTTAGTCTAGATAGGCCTAGTATTTTAATGAGATGGTTTATTGTGACTTACTATATTAGTTGCTAAATCGGTAGTTAAGATTAAGTTTTATTTTTTTAAACTTCAATCCTGCTGAGCGTCTTATGCTATCAATAATATTGTGGCGACCTTACCATTTTTGCTGACTTTTTTACACAGGGTGTTTGGTTAAATACTGGATCGAGAGTTAGGAATAATAGTTTATCAAATTTATAAGTGAGTTTCAGGAGGAAAATAAGAATGACACCATTAAAATGGTTTGCTGGAGGAAGTGAAAGACGTTGTGAAGCCATGACTATCATAGATCACCTACTGGAAGATATAAACAATACGCCTCAACTTGCTCCTTTGAAAAATCAGTTAGTGAGTTATAAAAGACGATTAGAGGACGATGGGACCTCTACTCCAGTTATTTTGAGTCAAATGAATGTTGACCTTGCGCGCGTATTGATTGATAACAAGCTAAGTTTATCAGAAAGTCAATCCGAGCAGATCAAAAAATTGAGAGAACTATCTGCTATTCGCTATGGCTACTGACGAAATGCAGGGATAAGCCCCTTTCTACAATTTCCAGTCAAATAAATTGCATTCGTTTTCTCAGGCAGGTATACTAGTATAGTTAGATGAAAAATTCTGAAAATTTAAGAATAGAAAAGAGAAGAAATCTTATGGCAAAAGATATTCGTGTCTTACTTTACTACCTTTACACTCCAATTGAAAATGCAGAGCAATTTGCTGCAGACCACTTGGCTTTCTGTAAATCAATCGGCCTTAAAGGTCGTATCCTAGTCGCTGACGAGGGAATTAACGGAACAGTTTCAGGTGACTATGAAACAACTCAAAAATACATGGACTACGTTCACAGCCTTCCAGGTATGGAAGACCTCTGGTTCAAGATTGACGAAGAAAATGAACAAGCCTTCAAGAAGATGTTTGTTCGCTACAAGAAAGAGATTGTCCACCTTGGTTTGGAAGACAACGACTTTGACAACGACATCAACCCACTTGAAACAACAGGTGCTTACTTGTCTCCAAAAGAGTTCAAAGAAGCTCTTCTTGACGAAGATACGGTTGTCCTTGACACACGTAACGATTATGAGTATGACCTAGGACATTTCCGTGGGGCTATCCGCCCAGATATCCGCAACTTCCGTGAGTTGCCACAGTGGGTTCGTGATAACAAAGAAAAATTCATGGACAAGCGTGTCGTGGTTTACTGTACAGGTGGCGTTCGCTGTGAGAAATTCTCAGGCTGGATGGTTCGTGAAGGCTACAAAGATGTCGGTCAATTACACGGCGGTATCGCAACTTACGGGAAAGACCCAGAAGTTCAAGGCGAATTATGGGATGGAAAAATGTACGTATTCGATGAGCGTATCGCTGTTGACATCAACCACGTTGACCCTGTAGTAATTGGGAAAGACTGGTTCGATGGTACACCTTGTGAACGTTACGTAAACTGTGGTAACCCAGAATGTAACCGTCGCATTCTCTGCTCTGAAGAAAACGAAGACAAATACTTACGTGGTTGTAGCCATGAATGTCGTGTTCACCCACGCAACCGCTACGTGAAAGAGCACAACCTATCACTAGAAGAAGTCGTTGCTCGCTTAGAAGCCATTGGTGAAGAACTAGAT
>CAURHZ010000105.1:0-5483 GCA_963524345.1 uncultured Streptococcus sp. | reverse complement strand
CCTTTGAGATCTATGGTAATCCGCTCCCTGATATTGTCGATCTGCGGATTGAAAAAGAATTGACCTCCATCTTGGGGAATGGCTTTGCCGTGATTTATCTGGCATCGCAAATGCTGGTGCACCGTTCCAATGAGCGGGGCTACCTGGTTGGATCGCGTGGATCTGTCGGATCCAGCTTTGTCGCGACCATGATCGGGATTACCGAGGTTAATCCGCTTTCGCCTCACTATGTTTGCAGCCAGTGCCAGTACAGTGAGTTCATCACAGACGGTTCTTATGGATCTGGTTTTGATATGCCGGACAAGGACTGTCCAAACTGTGGCCACAAGCTCAGCAAAAATGGACAGGATATTCCTTTTGAAACCTTCCTTGGTTTTGATGGGGACAAGGTACCCGATATCGATTTGAACTTCTCAGGGGAAGACCAGCCGAGTGCCCACTTGGATGTTCGCGATATCTTTGGGGAAGAATATGCCTTCCGGGCAGGAACAGTAGGTACCGTCGCGGCCAAGACTGCCTATGGGTTTGTCAAGGGCTATGAGCGGGATTTTGGCAAGTACTATCGAGATGCTGAGGTCGAACGTCTGGCCCAAGGTGCCGCTGGGGTCAAGCGGACGACCGGTCAGCACCCGGGGGGAATCGTTGTTATTCCAAACTATATGGATGTCTATGACTTTACTCCGGTCCAGTATCCAGCAGATGATGTGACAGCTGAATGGCAGACCACTCACTTTAACTTCCACGATATCGATGAGAACGTCCTCAAGCTCGATGTCCTAGGACACGATGATCCGACTATGATTCGCAAACTCCAAGACTTGTCAGGAATTGATCCGAATGATATTCCTATGGATGACCCAGGTGTCATGGCCCTCTTCTCAGGGACCGATATCCTAGGAGTGACACCGGAGCAAATCGGGACTTCAACTGGTATGCTGGGGATCCCTGAGTTTGGGACCAACTTCGTTCGGGGCATGGTCGATGAAACCCATCCGACGACCTTTGCGGAGCTTTTGCAGCTCTCTGGTCTGTCTCACGGTACCGACGTGTGGTTGGGAAATGCCCAAGACTTGATCAAGGCGGGCATTGCCGACCTATCGACCGTTATCGGGTGTCGGGACGACATCATGGTTTACCTCATGCACGCAGGGCTCGAGCCTAAGACGGCCTTTACCATCATGGAGCGCGTGCGGAAAGGCATGTGGCTCAAGATCTCAGAAGAAGAGCGCAATGGCTACATCCAAGCCATGAAGGAAAACAATGTTCCTGAGTGGTACATCGAGTCCTGTGGGAAGATCAAGTACATGTTCCCCAAAGCCCATGCGGCGGCCTACGTTATGATGGCCCTTCGGGTGGCCTACTTTAAGGTGCATCATCCTCTCTATTATTACTGTGCCTACTTCTCGATTCGGGCCAAGGCCTTTGATATCAAAACCATGGGAGCTGGCCTGGAGGCCGTGAAAGCTCGAATGAAAGAAATAGCTGAGAAACGCAAGAATAATGAAGCTTCCAACGTAGAGATCGACCTCTACACCACCCTTGAGATTGTCAATGAGATGTGGGAGCGTGGCTTCAAGTTTGGCAAGCTCGACCTCTATCGCAGTCAGGCAACAGAATTCTTGATCGATGGGGACACCCTCATTCCACCATTTGTCGCGATGGATGGTCTAGGAGAGAACGTTGCCAAGCAAATCGTGCGGGCGCGTGAAGAAGGAGAATTCCTTTCTAAGACGGAGCTCCGTAAGCGTGGCGGTGTCTCCTCAACCCTGGTTGAAAAGATGGATGAAATGGGCATTCTGGGCAATATGCCAGAGGATAATCAGTTGAGTTTGTTTGATGATTTGTTTTGATGGATAAATGATTTTTATTCAAAAGAATTAGCTACCCTTAACTACAGATTCATATGAATTTGTAGTTTTTTAAAAAATACGATAAAGGCAGATAAAATGAGTATTCAATTTACTTCAAAAAAGGTTGGAGAGCTATTGAAAGAAGGGAATTTGCGGATTCCTTCTTATCAAAGACCTTATAAGTGGAACAGAAAGCATATTCGTAATCTTTTTTATGATTTACGAGATGCTATGGAAAAAAAGGAATATCAAGTTGGCTCTGTTATCTTTCATGATAATGGTGGATACTTAGATATTGTAGATGGGCAACAACGACTAATTTCTATTTCCTTGTTTCTTCATTCATTAGAAAAGTTAAAGGATTATGAAGGCGCTAATCAACTTTTAGGTGCTGAATTTGGAGAGATATCCTGCTATCATGCAAGCGAAAATTATAACGAGTGGGAAAATTTAACTCAATTGGTTGGTACAAGCCAGGCAAAAGATATTTGCGAATTTTTATTGGAAAATTGTTCTATTTCTTGTATCATCATGCCAGAGGAACGTTTGGCAGAAGCCTTTCAATTATTTGATTCTCAGAATAATCGTGGAAAATCTTTAGAACCTCATGATTTACTCAAAGCCTATCATCTGCGTCAACAAGACTCAGATGATGAAAAAATTGTTGAGAAATGGGAGCAGTTTGTGGAAGATGACGATTTAAGTCTGAAAGATTTATTTGATAAGCATCTTTTCCGTATGAGACGTTGGTCTAGGGGAGAAACAGGACTAACTAACAAGCGTTATGGTTCTTATCTGCGTTTTACAGAAGATTTTATTGACGATTTTAAAGGTGTTGATTTAAATCAGAATTTTCCATACCTAGAATTATATCGTCATATTGAAAACTTCCCTATGTCAATTACTATGCCAATCATAGATGGAAGCAAATTTTTTGAATATATTGAATCTGTTCATCAAATGATTAAAGATCATATAGATGTTTTAAATAAACAGTTAGGAATTTTTAATGATCCTAAGAGTGAAGAAAATGGTTCAGATTACCCTGAAGGTATGTTAAAAATTTACAATAGTTCAAAGGGGCGCTATCGCAAGTGCCACAATCTGTTTCTAAACATTTGTTCTCTCTTTGCGGAGAGATTTGGAAAAGATAAGCTATCAAAGGAAATAGTAGAAACCTTGTTTATTTGGGCTTACTACCCCCGTGTGAAGTCTCGAGCCATATATGACGCTACTGTAGGAAACTACGCTGCAGGCGGGAAGTTCAGACAAAGAGAAGTTCAAAAACTATTTCAAGTTTTAGCCCATGCTGTGACTCCGAATGATTTCATGGTTAAGATAGATAGAGAATTATTTGAAAATTATACGATGGAACAAATTATAGAAGATGAAAAAGATAAATGGTAGAAACACATATAAGCTTATCCGTTAACCGTTTGTTAAATGAAGATACCTATGCTATTCCTCTTTATCAGAGAAATTTTGCTTGGACTTATGATGAAATTGAACAATTATTGAACGATGTGGCAGATGCTTTTCAAGAAAAGAGAGACAATTATTATATTGGAACATTAGTTGTTAATGAAGAGAATGATCTTTTCAAAATAATAGATGGGCAACAACGGACAACAGCACTTAATTTGATTGCCTTAGCTTTGAAGCATGAGTTTGGTTTTGATAGATTGAAAGCTGTCAATCTTACCTTCCCAGCTCGGAAGAAATCAAACGATAATATTCAAAAACTATTTATCAATGAAAAAATTTCTGAGGACGATGAAAATGAATTAACTAGAGGTTACAGACATGCTAAAGATGCCTTGAAAAAAGTGCTAGGAGAGCGCCAACTTGAACCTCAGCCCTTCGTTGATTATCTTTTTAATAAAGTCATCATTTTTCGTAGTATTCTTCCTAAAGATTTAGATTTGAATCTTTATTTCGAACGTTTCAATTCTCGAGGAGAACAACTAGAGGCTCATGAGATTCTTAAGGCGCAAATGATGGCTAAGTTCGGTATAGATCAAGAAATGGCTCAAAAGTTTGCAAGAATCTGGGATGCTTGCGCAGAGTTTGATAAGCCAGTAGCAAGTCAATTTAAGATGAGGCGGAAGAGGGCAGATAATTTTCAGGAGCGTGAACGTATTTTCGGATGGCACTTTTCAAATTACTCCTTTCATAATATTTATGATGACATTGATTTTTATCAAAATGAAAGAAGAAAGTTATCAGATATATTAGGAATAAAGGTCAATGAAAAAATTACAGAATCAGAAAAAGATTTTGGTGACTATACCCAAGTTATTGATTTTCCGACGTTTTTACTCCATGTATTGGCAATTTGGGAAGGTAAGGATACCAGTGAGGTTCAGTTAGATGATAAGAAACTCTTAACTCTATTTGATATAAAAAATAAAAATGAGACTTGGGTTATTGAGTTCAGTGAATTCCTTCTTAGAATGAAACATATTTTTGATAATTTCATTGTTAGAAATTCAAATATGGATTCTTCAAGCAGAAATAAGGATGAATGGTTTTTGCAGAAGGGTACTTACTATGAATACCAGCCAAATGGAAAAGCAAAAGAGCATTACATAGTTGAAGAACGCTTTACTAAGAATACATTTTCAGATTCAGAAATGAACAAAAACATCATTCTTCTTCAATCTATGTTTGCTGTGACTTTCACTGCCAATCGTGATAGTCGTTGGTTATATGAAAGTTTGCGATTCCTCTTCAACCATATTGAAGAGTTAGATCAACCGGAATTTGGTTCTTATTTTAAGGATTTTCTTGAAATAATGGCTGTAAGATATGCTGAGGGAAGATTGTTCACCGAGGAAGATATGCTCAAAAAATATGGTGATATTCCTGTTTATGCATTCAATTTTGTTGATTACATCTTATGGAAAAACCGTGAAGAATTAGGAAGGAAGTATAAAGGTGTTAAATTTGATCATTTCAAATTTGCTTATCGTCGTTCCATAGAGCATTGGTTCCCACAACATCCAAATAGTGATGAAAAAATTGAGAAAATGGATGATCAATTCTTACACTCTTTTGGGAACCTTTGTATCATTACAGATAGTCAAAATTCAAAATTTGGAAATTTAGTCCCGAGTGCAAAATATAAACAGTGGGAAGGAATTTTTGATCGTCAGAGTCTAAAGTTACAAATAATGGCTAATATAACAGAAAAAACTAAATGGGAATCGTATCAAATAAAAGGACTTGAAAAAGAAATTTTACCTATGGTCAAAAGATTCATAGAAAGTAAGTCATAAGAATTGCCTTGATCATTAATTTCAAAAGGCTATTGTATATCTAATAGATTTACAATAGCCTTCTTTTTTGTTACAATAATCAATAGAAAGAAGGTGAGAATATGTCAAAGACGAGCATGAGTATCCGTTTGGATAGTGAGGTTAAGGAGCAGGCCCAACTAGTGTTTAATCATTTAGGGATGGATATGACCACAGCTATCAACATTTTCCTCCGTCAGGCTATTCAATATCAGGGCTTACCTTTTGATGTTCGATTAGACGATCATGGGAAGTTGCTCCAAGTCGTAACGGATGTAGAGCAAAATCGGAATATGAGTCAACCCTTTGAATCAGTCTCAGACTTGATGGAGGACCT
>CAURHZ010000104.1:0-5531 GCA_963524345.1 uncultured Streptococcus sp. | reverse complement strand
GGCTGTATGTTGTGTTACAAAGGTTTTCTGGCTCGCTTTTTCAAATTTAGGCTGGAATTTCTTAGTCAATTCCTGAGCTTTTTTGATAAAGGCTTCCGCATTTTTCTGGTAAGTTTCTTTATGCTCACTATCCACCTCTGAAAGTTTATCAGCGATAATCTTGGCTTCTTCTCCAGCTTTTTCAGGATCTAGCCAAGTATGAGGATCATAGAGCGTTTTTTCATCAACTCCATCCCCTGCTTCCACATCTTCTAGACCTGAGACGCGATCCAAGGTCATTCCCTCTGAAGCCTCTAAAACCTTAACTTTGGATTTTTTTAGATTTGGATCCAGACTTCCTGCCCAAGATTCAAGTGTATGCGAATGGTAGACAAATACATCTGCATCATAGATGGCTGCAATATCATTCGCTGAAGGCTCAAAGGAGTGAATCCCACTACTTGACTGAATCATTCGAACATCATTCAAGTCACCAGATACTTCCTTTACCATAGCGTAGATAGGATAGAAACTGGTCACAATTTTCATCCCTTTCCCTGTCTGGCTTTCCTTTTGACCACAAGCACCTAAACATAAAAGAAAGACACTTAACAACACTAAAAACAAATTTTGTTTCTTCATAAAAACTCCTTAACTGGTTATTTAATTAGTTAATATTCTACTCCTATTTTTTTTATTGTCAAGCATTTTATGAACTAGTTAATAAATTTCTGATTTTAAACTATCAAAAAAACCTTGCAACTAAGTTGCAAGGTTAATGACATTAATCGAAGTTAACGTATTCTTTTTGAAGTTCAAGAACTTCTTCCATTGTTGAACACTCTGTAAGGGCACGGTTAGCGTACTCTTCCATCTTAGCAGTGTCCAATTTCTTCATCAAGCTACGTGTACGAAGGACAGATGTCGCTGACATAGAGAACTCATCCAAGCCCATTCCGACAAGAAGTGGAACAGCTGTTTGGTCACCAGCCATCTCACCACACATACCAGCCCATTTACCTTCAGCGTGAGCTGCTTTGATAACGTTGTTAATCAAGCGAAGGATTGATGGGTTATATGGTTGGTAAAGGTATGAAACTTGCTCATTCATACGGTCTGCTGCCATTGTGTATTGAATCAAGTCGTTTGTACCAATTGAGAAGAAGTCAACTTCTTTAGCAAATTGGTCTGCAAGCATCGCTGCTGCAGGGATTTCAATCATGATACCAACTTGGATATCATCCGCAACTGCAACTCCTTCAGCAAGAAGGTTTGCTTTTTCTTCATCAAAGACTGCTTTAGCTGCACGGAATTCTTTCAATAGGGCAACCATTGGGAACATGATACGCAATTGACCATGAACAGAAGCACGAAGAAGGGCACGGATTTGTGTACGGAACATTGCATCTCCAGTTTCAGAAATAGAGATACGAAGGGCACGGAATCCAAGGAATGGGTTCATTTCATGTGGCATATCGAAATAAGGAAGTTCCTTATCTCCACCGATATCCATTGTACGAACAACCACTGGTTTACCATTCATTCCCTCAAGAACAGCCTTGTATGCTTCATACTGCTCATCTTCTGTTGGGAAGTCTTGAGAATCCATGTACAAGAACTCTGTACGGTAAAGTCCAACAGCTTCAGCACCGTTGTTGTTAACACCTTCAACGTCTTTTGGAGTACCGATGTTAGCGGCCAACTCGAAGTGTTTACCGTCAGCAGTCACTGTTTGAGCATCTTTCAAAAGTGCCCATTCAGCTTTTTGTTTAGCATAAGCTTCACCAGCTGCTTTAAATTCTGCCGCTTGTTCATCTGTTGGGTTGATAATGACTTCACCAGTGATTCCGTTAACGGCAAGGATATCACCGTCTTTCACTACTTCAGTGATGTTATTTGTTCCCAATACAGCTGCAATTTCAAGTGTACGTGCCATGATAGCTGAGTGGCTTGTACGTCCACCGATGTTTGTTACAAAAGCTTTTACAAAGTTTTTGTCCAATTGAGCTGTATCAGATGGTGTCAAGTCATGCGCAATCACAATTACTTCTTCATTGATAGAAGCTGGATTTGGCAATTTTTTACCAAGAAGGTTTGCCAATACACGTTTTGTCACGTCGCGGATATCCGCTGCACGTTCTTGCATGTATGGGTTATCTTCCATGCCTTCAAAGATCGTGATGAACATGTCAGTCACTTCTTTAAGACCTGCTTCAGCATTGACTTTCTTAGCACGGATTGTTTCTTTAATCTGACCAATCAATTCTGGGTCAGCAAGAACCATCAAATGAGCGTCAAAAACTTGAGCCGCTTCTTCACCAAGCGTACCTACAGCTTTCTCACGGATAAGAGAAAGCTCGTTTTGAGAAGCTTCAAGAGCTACATCCAAACGAGCCTCTTCTGCGTTTGTATCTTCGACTGAAACAGTATCGAATGACAAATCCGGTTGAACGAGTAGATATGCTTTTGCAACGGCAACACCGTCAGATGCTGCGATTCCTTTAAGCATTTCTGTCATTTTCCTTATGCCAATCCTTCTTTTTCCATTGTTTCTGAGATTGCAGCGATAGCATCATCTGCATCTGCACCTTCAGCTGAGATAGTTACGTCAGCACCTTGGCCAACACCAAGACTCATAACACCCATGATTGATTTAAGGTTAACTGATTTACCTTTGTACTCAAGAGTGATATCTGAAGCAAATTTGCTAGCAGTTTGTACCAACAATGTTGCTGGACGTGCGTGAATACCTGTTTCTGCCACTACGTGGAAATCTTTAGAAGCCATAGTTTGACTCTCCTTTTGTTCTTTCTTTTTTGAGTTATATGTGATAACCCTTACAATTTGGTATTATATCATCTTCTAGGATTTTTTTCAAGCATTTTATGGGATTTATTCAATTTCCTTTCAGATAACTTGCTGAAAATCTTCTATTCTAGATAACAAAACACAGGATATAGTTTTTCAAAAAACAACTTATAGGATAATTATCATCATTTCACAAAACAAACACTACATATTGTGTTTTGTAAGCTTGAGCAGAAAAATAGACCACTATATTTAGTTTCAAATTATTGACAAAAATTTATTTTCTGATATACTAAAAAAGTAATCTATTTTGAAAGAGGAGTTACACAATGGTAACCGTTTATTCTAAAAACAACTGTGTCCAATGTAAAATGACCAAGCGTTTCTTGGACAGTAATAATGTCTCTTATCGTGAAATCAATCTTGATGAGCAACCTGAGTACATCGATCAAGTTAAAGAGCTCGGTTTCAGCGCGGCTCCTGTTATCCAAACACCAACTGAAGTCTTTTCAGGTTTCCAACCAGGAAAATTGAAACAATTAGCATAATCTTAGTACATCATCCAGAAGAAACTGCTTCTAGGGCTAACTTAGAAGCCTTTCTTTTGTAATTAGATAAGGGAAATTTTATGGGATTAAAACATCTTGAGGACGTGACTTACTTCCGTCTTAATAACGAAATCAACCGTCCTGTCAATGGACAAATCATGCTTCATAAAGATAAGGAAGCCTTGGATGCTTTCTTTAAAGAAAATGTAGTTCCAAATACTATGGTTTTTGATTCAATCAAGGATAAAATCAACTACCTCATTGAACACAACTACATCGAAACAGCCTTTATCAAGAAATACCGTCCAGAATTTTTGGAAGAATTGGCTCAATTTATCAAAGACCAAAACTTCCAATTCAAGTCTTTCATGGCAGCTTATAAGTTTTACAATCAATACGCCTTAAAGACTAATGACGGTGAATATTATCTTGAAAGCATGGAAGACCGTGTCTTCTTTAACGCCCTTTATTTCGCTGATGGCAATGAAGCTGTTGCAATCGATATTGCCAATGAAATCATCCACCAACGCTACCAACCAGCTACTCCTTCCTTCTTGAATGCTGGACGTGCTCGTCGTGGGGAGTTGGTATCTTGCTTCCTGATCCAAGTAACTGATGATATGAACTCTATCGGACGTTCTATCAACTCGGCTCTTCAACTTTCACGTATCGGTGGTGGTGTGGGAATTACCCTCAGTAACCTTCGTGAAGCTGGTGCACCTATCAAAGGCTATGAAGGAGCCGCTTCTGGTGTCGTTCCTGTTATGAAGCTTTTCGAAGACAGCTTCTCTTACTCAAACCAATTGGGTCAACGTCAAGGTGCTGGTGTTGTCTACCTCAACGTCTTCCACCCAGATATTATCGCCTTCCTTTCAACTAAGAAAGAAAACGCCGATGAAAAAGTTCGTGTTAAGACCCTTTCACTTGGTGTTGTGGTGCCCGATAAATTCTACGAATTAGCACGTAAAAATGAAGAAATGTACCTCTTCAGCCCTTACTCAGTAGAGCTTGAATACGGTGTGCCATTCAACTACATTGACATCACTGAAAAATACGATGAACTAGTCGCAAATCCAAATATCCGCAAGACAAAAATCAAGGCGCGTGATTTGGAAACTGAAATCTCTAAATTGCAACAAGAATCTGGCTACCCTTATGTAGTCAACATCGACACAGCTAACCGTGCAAATCCCGTTGATGGTAAGATTATTATGAGTAACTTGTGTTCTGAGATTCTTCAAGTTCAAGAACCAAGTTTGATCAACGATGCTCAAGAATTCCTTCAAATGGGAACGGATGTTTCATGTAACCTTGGTTCAACCAACGTAGTCAACATGATGACTTCACCTGACTTTGGTCGTTCTATCCGTGCTATGGTTCGTGCTCTTACTTTCGTTACAGATAGTTCACATATCGTAGCTGTGCCTACGATTGACCATGGAAATAGCCAAGCCCACACCTTTGGTCTTGGTGCTATGGGACTTCACAGCTACCTTGCCCAACAATTGATTGAATATGGATCGCCTGAGTCTGTTGAGTTTACAAGCATCTACTTTATGCTTATGAACTACTGGACTTTAGTTGAGTCAAACAATATTGCGCGTGAACGTGGTATTACCTTCCATAACTTTGAAAAATCAGACTATGCTAACGGAAGCTACTTTGACAAGTATGTGACTGGCGAGTTTGTTCCAAAATCAGAACGTGTTAAAGAACTTTTCAAAGATGTCTTTATCCCAAGTACTGCTGACTGGGCTGAACTTCGCGACAAGGTTCAAGCAGATGGTCTTTACCACCAAAACCGCCTTGCTGTAGCGCCAAATGGTTCTATCAGTTACATCAATGACGTTTCGGCTTCTATCCACCCGATTACGCAACGTATCGAAGAACGACAAGAAAAGAAAATCGGTAAAATCTACTATCCTGCTGCTGGCTTGTCAACAGAAACCATTCCTTACTACACTTCTGCCTACGACATGGATATGCGTAAGGTGATTGATGTTTACGCTGCTGCGACTGAGCACGTGGACCAAGGACTTTCACTCACCCTCTTCATGCGTAGTGACATTCCAAAAGGTCTTTACGAATGGAAGAAAGAAAACAAACAAACGACACGTGACTTGTCTATCCTTCGTAACTATGCCTTTAACAAGGGTATCAAGTCTATCTACTACGTCCGTACCTTTACAGATGATG
>CAURHZ010000103.1:0-5663 GCA_963524345.1 uncultured Streptococcus sp. | reverse complement strand
GGTCAAAATTAAGTGCTCCCCAACCGTAGTTATGAGCCTTATTATGGTCTTGGTATTCAAAAGTTGGTGTTCCATCATAATAAGCCAAGGCATCATCATTGATAGTAAAGTGACCAGGTACCCAGTCTACAATAACGCCTATATTGTTTAAGTGACATTCCTCAACAAAATCTTGAAACTCTTCAGGACGACCATAGCCATGCTCTAAAGCAAAGTAACCCATAAGCTGGTAACCCCAACTCAAACCGAGAGGGTGAGACATCAGGGGCATAAACTCAATGTGAGTATAGTTCATCTCAACCAAGTAAGGAATGAGTTCATCTTTCAATTGAGCAAAACTATAGGGACTGCCATCCGGATTTCTCTTCCAAGAGCCAGCATGAGCCTCGTAAATATTGACAGGACGCTCTTCAAAGCTCAAGCGTTTTCTCCGAGCTAACCAGAGACCATCCTTCCATTTTTTCTCTGGGATTTCTGTTAAAATAGCCCCAGTACCCGGACGTGCCTCATACCTTACAGCCAAAGGATCAATTTTCATCAGCTGATGACCATTTGCACGTGTGATATGATACTTGTAAATTTGGCCTTCATGAGCAAGGCTGGTAAAGACTTCCCAGACACCAAATTCATTTCGTTCCATCGGAATTTGATTTTCTACCCAATTGGTGAAATCTCCTACCAAGTGGACAGCCTGAGCGTTGGGAGCCCACACACGAAATGTATAACCGTACTCTCCATTTAGTTCTTCCCTATGTGCTCCTAGATAATGCTGAAGGTGAAAATTTTCTCCTGTCATAAAGGTGCGCAAAGCTTCTCTTTTATCCATAATACCTCCCCTTTTATGTAAGCGTTTTCTATAGATTTATTATACTACCTTTTTATGGAAGATTCAAGTAAATTACGGAATTTGCTAAAAATTCTTTTGAAAGTCTTCAACAAATTCACTGATGTGTTCACTTGTAAATCAATAATTTTTCAGAAACACCTTGAAAACAGATTTTTTTTAATAATACTATCATAAAGTTCGTCATTTTGCTAACAAAAATATGATTTTAAGTAAAAAAATAAAGCAAGAAACGAATTTCCTGATTTTACATTTCATTTCACATCAAAAACAATGGATTTGACATTTGTCATCGCTTCAATACTATATTTAATTCCTTGCACTCCAGCGCCAGAACCTTTGACACCAAGGAATGGGAAATTATCTGGACCACGCTGGGTTTTATTATTTATATGAACTGTACCCACTTCAAGTTTTTCAGCAATTTCAAATGCTTTTTTGAAATCATTTGTAAAGACTGAGGATTGAAGGCCGAATTCAGATTCGTTGGCAAAGGCAATGGCTTCCTCTACACTAGCCACACGGATAATTGGTAAAACAGGACCAAATGGCTCTTCCCATGCCACTTTCATATCTTTTGTAACTTGGTCAAAAAGCACTGGCCATAGAAGATTGCCTTCGCGTTTGATTGGTGTAAGAGCCTGAGCACCTTTTTCTTGTGCATCATCAATCAAGCCCCAAATAAAGTCTGCTGAAGCATTGTCGATAACTGGTGTGATATCAGCATTGTCGAATGGATCGCCAACTGTTAATTTAGTAACCTCTGCTTGAAGCAAAGCAGCTAGTGTATCTGCTACACTTTCGATAACAATAACACGTTTAATGGCTGTGCAACGTTGACCTGAATAGCTAAAGCCACCCGCAACAATTTGCTTGGCAGCATGTTCCAAATCTGCATCTTCTAGTACTAAGGCTGCATCTTTCCCACCAAGCTCCAACATGATTGGACGCATACCAGCTAAACGACCAATACGTTCTCCGATAGGAGTTGAACCTGTAAAGTTGATGAAGTTGACTTCTTTGTGTTCAATGATATAATCCCCAATTTCTGAACCACGACCCGTAATGGTATTGAAAACACCAGCCGGAATCCCTGCTTCTTCAAACGCTTTAGCCAACAAGAGCCCAGAAATAGAACCTTGTGTTGGTGGCTTAAACATGACTACATTCCCTGCAATCAAGGCAGGTGCAATTTTAGAAGCAGATAAATTAACTGGATAATTAAAGGGAGCGATAGCCAGCACGACACCAACTGGCTCGCGACGAACAACGGCCAATTTATTTTTACTTGCTGCTTCAAAACCGCCACCTTCCATTGCTTGTCCAGTGATACGGAGACCTTCCTCAGCAGCATAGCGAATCAAGTCTGCGGTACGCACCACTTCTCCAATAGCTGCTTTAATTCCCTTTGCCACTTCTTTGGCAAGTATAGTACCAATTTCTTCCTTATCACGTTCTAAAATAGCTGCTGTTTTGTGCAAATAAGCCGCACGTTCAACTGCTGATAAAGCTCGCCAAGCTGGCAGGGCTGCACGCGCAGCTTTCATAGCCTCATCTACTTCTGCCTGAGTCATAGCTGGAACAGTCCCTAATTCTTCTTGGTTTATTGGTGAATAAATCGTAATTTCTTTTTCAGCTGATTTCCATTTTCCATTTACTAAATTCTGATATCTTGTCAAATTCTCGTCCTCCTGAAAATGATTAAGATATATTTTACCAAATTTTCAGAAAATTACAACCCTTTTTGCAATTTTTTTGAGATTATTTTCACAAGCTTGGTTTTTCAAACTATTTGAAACTTGATTCTAATCTTCATTGAAAACTTATAAATGATAAAAAGGATTAGACAATCTAACCCTTTTTAGTTTATGCATTTAAGAGAGTACTTTTAGCACTGCGACACTAGTATCATCAATGACATTTTCTTGTTTCGAACGACTATTGGTCACAAGCATTTCTAGATTTCCTGCATTTTCAAAGTATAAGGAAGTTCCCTTGGCATTGAATACTACCAATAGATGTTCTGGCCCCCCGTGAATCTCGTAAACAATCCATCCGCTATTTTCTGCAGCTGTGTGAACAAAGACATGACGGTAAACTTCTTCGTATGTAGGATAAGAAAAGGCGCTAGTCTGTGTTTTCAGTCGAATAATTTGACGGACAAAGTCAATGCTTTCTTGTCTTTCATTGATTAAATCCCAGTTTATTTGGTTAACACTGTCAGGAGCGTTGTAACTATTCATAGCACGTTCTCGGTCTGCCGAAGTGAGTTGTCCATGTTCACCCGTCGGAATTAATTTGGTTCGACCAAATTCTTGGCCAATTTCCATAAAGGACATTCCTTGCATGAGAAGGTTCATTGCTGTCGCTGTCTCAACCTTGCGCATAATCTGGTCTGAACTTTGATCAGGATGAAGAGTCGCCAACAAATCATGAAGATTGTAATTGTCATGGGCTTCAACATAGTTGAGAACCTGGTTTGGACTGAGATAAGAACCCAATTCTCGGCTACCAAGAATGGCCTTGGCAATGATTGGTTCAGTGGCTGCACCACTTACAAATCCTGACTTGATTGCACCATAAACTTCTCCTCCTTTGACCGCATCACGCTGATTATCATTGAAGAATCCGATATTTGGCATTTGGTAGGCATTATCCTTCTTGGCCTTATCATAAGTTGCAAGACCTGTTCCCATATCCCAGCCTTCTCCATAAGTGATAATACGGGGATCAACCTCATCTAGCGCCCAACGAATCGCTTGCATGGTTTTGACATCATGAATACCCATCAAGTCAAAACGGAAGCCGTCAATATTGTATTCCTGTACCCAGTATAGAAGAGAATCAATCATGTACTTGCGGAACATTTCGTGTTCACTGGCTGTTTCATTTCCAACACCTGTTCCATTCTGGAAGGTACCGTCTGGATTCATACGATAGTAGTAATCAGGGACAGTTGTTTGGAAAGGTGCATCAACCGTTGAAAAGGTGTGATTATAAACCACGTCCATAATGACACCAATCCCCGCATCGTGATAGGCTTGAACCATGGTCTTCAAATCACGAATGACCTGCCCTGGATCATCTGGATTACTAGAAAAACTTGGTTCTGGTGCATTGTAGTTTTGAGGGTCATAACCCCAGTTATAGGTTACATTTCCATCCTCATCGTATTCCTTATGGCGATCAAAGATAGGCTGGAGTTGAACATAGTTGCAGCCAAGTTCTTTGATATAGTCAAAGGCGGTTGCTTGTCCGAATTGGTTTACAGTTCCAGTCTGGGCAGCACCAAGGAAGGTTCCACGGAGATGCTCTGCAACTCCAGAGGTCGGAGATTTGGTTAAATCTCGGATATGCATTTCACAGATAACTGCTTTACATGGATTTTCCAAACGCCAAGGCGCTTCTGTTCCATGTTTGACCACAAATCCTTCTACTTGTCTGTCTTGATGAGAAAGAATTACGGAACGTTTGCCGTCAGGACTTGTGGCAATCGTGTAAGGATCTCTCGTCACAGTCTGGTGGTGAGGAAAGTCAATCTGATACTGATAAGCCTTGCCAGCAAGATTTTCATCTAAGTCTAGACTCCAAACACCAATGGTATTGTACTTATGACTGTATGAATAGCTATTACCACGCTCTAGATTAAAGGTTTTCCAAATCGGAGCGTCGTTGCTGGTATTTTCGTAGACAACCACCTGTACAGCAGTAGCCGTAGGAGCCCAAAGTTTAAAGCTAGTCTGATAATCTGAAAGACTGTAACCTAGTTCTCCTTGGTAGCCCCAGTGGTGATCAAAACTAGCGCTATGTATTGCTCTATCAAAAGCAAATGGATTTTGATCTTTGTAGTAAGGACTAGCAATGGCTGGGTTTTCAGAATAATAAACAGTCTCGTCGCCCTCTAAAATCCAAACTTCTGTCAGAAGCGGATAGTAGTTATAACGCACGGAATATTCCTTAACTGTCCCATCAATCTCGACAGAAAACTTCAGGTTTTCTAACTTTTCTTGACTTGTAACTGTGAAGGAGAACTTTGCTCCAAAAAAGTTATTTTCATAATACAATTTTTCAACATTGTCCGCCTGTTTTCTACTAAATGAACAGGCTGCATAATCCCCGTTTTTTCGATGAAAATGGATGACTACAGGGTAATTAAACATTTCTTTTCCTAATTTCTAATTTTAATTTAATTTTTTATGTGGTGCTGATAGATTCAGCGATTTAATTTCTTACTCAAGATAGACTCAATCCATGTCAAAACACTTTAGGAAAGACAGTTTCAGACTATCTAACACCTAGCCTTCTACTATTCTTTATAAACTTTCTAGCCAAGCTTCATCTCGAACCTCAATACCAAGTTCTTGTGCTTTTTGAAGTTTACTTCCAGCATCTGCTCCTGCAACAACGAGGTCTGTCTTTTTAGAAACACTGCCTGTCACTTTGGCACCCAGACTTTCGAGTTTACTTTTAGCTTCTGAGCGCTTGAGTCGCTCCAATTTTCCAGTCAATACAACGGTCAAGCCTGACAAGGCTGCATCTACCACTACAGTCTGACCTTTATAGTTCAAATTGACCCCAGCTTCTCTCAATTCTCTGAGGAGAATTTCAGAGCCTTCTGTAGCAAAGTAAGTCTGAAGACTCTTGGCAATCACACCACCCAGACTCTCAATACTAGCCACTTCCTCTGGATCTGCCTGAGCCAGATTTTCGATTGAATGAAAATGTTGAAGTAACAACTGACTGGCCTTGCTTCCGACATGACGAATTCCCAAACCAAACAAGAGTTTCTCAGCTGAGTTTTCCTTTGATGCTTGAATGG
>CAURHZ010000102.1:0-5672 GCA_963524345.1 uncultured Streptococcus sp. | reverse complement strand
CACCAAGGTCGATGAAAGCACCGAAGCTTGTGATACGGGCAACTTTACCAGTTACTACATCACCAACAGCCAATTTACCGAATACTTCAGCGCGAGCTGCTGCAGTAGCTGCTTCAACAACTTCACGACGTGAAAGGATGAAGCGGTTTTCTTTAGCGTCAACTTCTTTGATTTTAGCATCAAATTCTTGACCTACAAAACGCTCAGTGTTACGTACGAAACGAGTATCCAACATTGAAGCTGGGATAAATCCACGAACACCTTCAAATTCTACTGAAAGTCCACCTTTAACGGCACGAGTTCCTTTAACAGTAACAACTTCTTCTTCGCGACCAACAAGTTTGTCCCATGCTTTGCGAGCTTCAAGGCGTTTTTTAGATACAAGGTATGTAACTGTATCAGTATCTTTACCAACTACTTGACGAAGTACAAGAACATCCAATACTTCTCCTACTTTAACAAAGTCATTGATATCTGCATCGCGATCGTTTGTCAATTCGCGAAGAGTCAAGACACCTTCAACACCAGTTCCAGAGATTGCAACGTTAGCTTGAGTCGCATCAACTGTCAATACTTCAGCACTAACAACATCACCAGTCTCAACTTGGCTAACGCTATTTAGCAAATCTTCAAATTCGTTCATCTAAAAAATCCTCCAACAATCAAGTTTTTTCTTAAACTTGACATACTTATAATTTTTTTCCTAAGCACCCGCAAGGACATGTTCATATCGTTCACGTCTTTCAATTATAAAAATAAAATACCCTAAGATATTTTGATTTTTATCTTGATTATTACCTAAGAACTGGGGTAGCTGGATTCGAACCAACGCATGAGGGAGTCAAAGTCCCTTGCCTTACCGCTTGGCTATACCCCAAGAATGAAATGGAGAGAGAGGGATTCGAACCCCCGAACCCGAAGGAGCGGATTTACAGTCCGCCGCGTTTAGCCTCTTCGCTATCTCTCCTACAATCAACATGGACTATTATATCATGAAAATTTCAAAAAAACAAGACTTATTTTGCTAAATTATAATTTTCAATCAAAATTTCCACAGCTTTTTCCAATTTTTTATAAAAACTATCGACATTCCCATTCTTTATGATGGCAAATTGTCCATCTAATTCGGCAATTTCTCCGATAACTTTTTTACCAATGGTCAACGTATAGCCTTCAAAACTGTCTTTTCCTACACTGACTTTGGCATCTGCTACTTGAATTTCGATTTTTTTATCTTTCTTACTCATTTCATACCTCTCTTCACTTTTTCTATTTTACAAGAAAATCCTAAAACTAGCAAGAAAAAACTCTACATCAGGCTTGTCTGATATAGAGTTTTCCGCATTATTTAATGTGTTTTTCTAGTTCTTTTTGGTACTTACCATTTGATTCCAATTTTTCTTTTTGCCATTTTTTCAGTGCTTCTTCATATTCTTTTGTTGTAACAATATCTTTTTGCAATTTCATTCCTTTAAAGATATATGGGTCACCTTTAATACCAACTTGTGAGTATGGTTTTGAGAATGGCACGACATTACTTACAACTGGAGAACCACCAGATGAGGCTGTCGGCATCAATAATGAACTATCTGTCAACCAAGCTTGAGCCTTGGCATATTTTTCATAGCGCTCTTCAAGATTTGTAGTCTCTGAATCGGCATCATCCAATAATTTCTTATACTGGTCCAAACCAAGTTTCGCTACAACATCCTTATCTTTCCCTTTAATAATACCAAGGTGTTTCATAGCAGAACCTGATTTAGGATCCATGATATTCAAGTAAGATGCTGGGTCTTGATAGCTTGGAGCCCATCCTGTACTGTTCAAATCATAGTCTTTTTGAGAAGGAACACGCGCTTGAGAAGTGATTGTTTCCTTTTCATTATCTGTCATTTGAAGAACATCGATGACAACATTTTCAGCACCAAGAGTTGATTCGATAGACTGTTTGAAAGAGTTGCTTTGTTGAACGGCGATGGTATCTGTTTGTTCAACTGGGACATCCAAGTGAATTGGGAAAGTTACCCCTTTAGATTCCAAGTCTTTCTTAGCTTTTTCGAACGCAACTTTAGCCTTGTCAGGGTTGTAGATAGAATCCTTACCGTCAACTAGCTCAACACCTTTCCATTGGTCACCATAGTTCACCAACTCTGCTTGAGCGATTTGACCAAAGTTTTTACCACCTGCTTGCACAAAGTTATCTGGAACGAGACTGTTACGAATAATCTTGTCCGCACCGTCTTCACCATTTAGCTGGGCAGCATAAGAATGGCGGTTGAAGGCAAAGTTGATAGCCTGACGGAAGTCCTTATTAAGCATAGCTTCTTTTGTAGAAGTCTTTTGTTCTTCACTTGTTTTCGCAGTTTTATTGTATGACTGACGATTTACGTTAAAGGTGAAGTAATAACTACTTGAGTCCTGTGGGCTATAAGTGATTTTATCTCCGTATTGTTCCAAAGTTGAAGCAAAGTTTGAGCTACTTGGGAAGAGACGGGCTGTCGTATAGGCACCTGAAGAGAAGCTACGAATCAACGATTCCTGGTCAGAACCATCGTAGTAGGTCAATTTGATCTTCTCGATTTTTACCTTTTCTTTATCCCAGTAGTTTGGATTTTTCTCGTATTCGATTAACGATTTAGAAGTCAAGGTCTTCAAGATATAAGGACCATTGTAGAGAATTCCTGCTGGAGTAACTGCTCCATAATCTTTACCTGATGCCTTCAAAAATTCTTCATTTACAGGCAACATCGTTGCTGTGGTGACTTTAGAGTTCCAGAAGCTTTCTGGTTTGTTTAGGGTATATTCAACTGTGTAATCGTCCAAGGCCTTGACACCAACTGTAGAGAAATCATTGGTCTCACCAGTCATGTAGGCATCCAAGCCCTTAATTGAATTTTGGATGAGAGAGACACCGTCTGACTTACCGTCAGCTACGTGTTTCAATCCTGTTACAAAGTCATGGGCTGTTACTTCTGCGTATTCTTCACCTTCTGAAGTGTACCATTTAACTCCTTTACGAAGTTTATAAGTATAAGTCAAACCATCTTTTGAGACAGACCAATCTTCAGCCAAGGAAGGAATAACATTTCCGTATTGGTCATTTTCCATCAATCCATCAACCACGTTCCCGATGACATCTGTTGTAGATGTACGAGTCGCTATACTATAATCCAAAGATGCCGGATCTACTGCATAGACATATGAAAATGTTGTCGGTGCATCTGCTTCTTTGTCAGCTTTTCCACAAGCCACTAAAAGAGCTGTTGTACTCAGGACTACTCCTGCTGTTAAGAGCCACTTTTTCGATTTCATAAAAAATCTCCTTTAGTTTATTTTAATCTACTTTTACAATCCAACCTTCTGGCGCTTCAATATCACCAAACTGAATACCTGTCAATTCATCATAGAGTTTACGAGTCACAGGACCAACTTCTGTTTCACTATAGAATACATGGAAATCATCACCGTGCTGAATTCCACCAATTGGTGAAATAACTGCTGCTGTACCACAGGCACCTGCCTCTACAAAACGGTCAAGGTTATCAATTGGGACATCTCCCTCAATAGGAGTCAAGCCCAAGCGGTGTTCTGCCAAATAAAGCAAAGAATACTTGGTAATAGATGGCAAGATAGATGGACTCAATGGTGTTACAAATTCATTATCAGCTGTAATTCCAAAGAAGTTAGCTGATCCGACTTCTTCAATCTTTGTATGAGTTGATGGGTCTAGATAGATAACATCTGAGAAATGACGTGACTTGGCCAATTTTCCTGGCAAGAGACTGGCAGCATAGTTCCCACCAACCTTAGCCGCACCTGTACCATTTGGAGCGGCACGGTCGTATTCATCCTGAATCAAGAAATTGGTTGGGACCAAACCACCCTTAAAGTAATTTCCAACTGGCATAGCAAAGATGGTGAAAATGTATTCCTCTGCTGGTTTTACTCCGATAATATCTCCTACTCCAATCAAAAGAGGACGAAGATAAAGGGTTCCACCTGTTCCGTATGGAGGTACATATTCTTCATTCGCACGAACAACTGCCTTACAAGCTTCTACAAACATTTCTGTCGGAACTTGTGGCATCAAAAGACGATCACAAGTACGTTGCAGACGTTTGGCATTTTCATCAGGACGGAAAAGTTGAATACTACCATCTTTAGTACGGTAAGCTTTCAAACCTTCAAAGGCTTGTTGACCATAGTGAAGACTTGGAGAAGACTCTGAAATATGCAAGGTTGCATCTTCTGTAAGCTCTCCGTGATCCCATTGTCCATTTTTAAAATGAGCAATATAGCGATAAGGTAATTTCATATAGGAAAAACCAAGGTTTTCCCAATCAATCGTTACTGTCATATTCCACTCCTTATTCTAAAAACATATTTCTTTTATTCTACACTTTTTTTCTAAAATAGCAAGTATATTTTGTAATTTTCAGAAAATTTCTTCAATAAAAAGAACCAGCTCTGAAAACTGATTCTTCATTTCACTTATTTAGCTTCAGTAAATACTTCTTTAAGATAAGCGTCAAAAACTTCTTCATCTGAAATCGTGTCAGAAATGAAGCTTCCGTTGCTAGTGCGTTCTGACAAGTTCAAGTCTTGTAGTCGACTTTCATAGATTGTTCCTTTGTTTGATTGAACAAGCAGAGTTTGGTCGTTCTCTTCCACATCTGTGCTAAAGAGATCACCAATAAAGCCTTGTTCTGCAACCGCTCCTGCTAAGAAGACACGATGCGGTTTATTTTTTAGCTCACGCAAGACTTGTAGTCCTCGTTTGGCACGGCTAGTTGCTGGAATCTCCTCAACGGAAACGCGTTTCAAACTTCCACGTTGGGTCAAGAGGTAGAAAGATGATGTATTACAGATAAAGGCGGACTGGAGAATATCATCTTCTTTCAGGTTCATAGCCTTGACACCTGCAGCCTTGGCACCAACAACCGGAACCTCTTCAATATTGAAACGAAGTGCATAACCATTTTGACTAATCAAGAGAACATCATCTAGTTTGATTGGAGCTACTGCTACAATCTGGTCTGTCTCGTCTTTGAGCTTAGCATACTTGACAGACTTAGACTTGTAGGTTCGCCATGGAGTAAACTCTTTACGTTCTACCCGCTTGATTTGACCAAGACGAGTTGCAGCAAAGTAGGTTGTGGCATCATCAAACTGATCTACTACTTCCACATAAAGGATTTCTTCGTTAGTTTCAAAGTTTGTAATGGTCTGGCTCAGATGCTCACCAATATCCTTCCAACGAATATCTGCCAATTCATGGATTGGTCGATAAATGACATTTCCAAGAGTAGTGAACATCAAGAGATGCTGGGTTGTCTTAGCAGATTGTACAAAAATCAGACGGTCATCATCACGCTTGCCAATTTCATCTAAAGTTGAAGCAGCAAAGGAACGTGGACTAGTACGCTTGATGTAACCTGCCTTTGTCACGCTGACGTAGGTATCTTCCTCGGAGATAAGACTAGCTGTATCAATCTCAATGACTTTAGCTGTATCTTCTAAAGAACTCAAACGTGGTGTCGCAAATTTCTTCTTAACCTCACGAAGTTCTTTCTTCATGAGATTGTACATAGTTCGTTCATCACCGATGATAGCCGCAAGCATGGCAATCTTTTCACGAAGTTCTGCTTCTTCTTCCTGCAAGACAACTACGT
>CAURHZ010000101.1:0-5681 GCA_963524345.1 uncultured Streptococcus sp. | reverse complement strand
TGATTGACTGTTCACCATTTGGTTGCCGCACAGGCTTCCACATGATTATGTGGGGACGTCACACTAGTGCTGAAATCGCAGCTGTTATCAAGGATTCGCTCAAGGAAATCGCTGAAACTACTACTTGGGAAGACGTCCCTGGTACAACCATCGAATCTTGCGGAAACTATAAGGACCACAGCCTCTTTTCTGCTAAAGAATGGGCAAAACTCATCCTAGAACAAGGGATTTCAGATGATGCCTTTGAACGCCATGTCATCTAAACACAAAAAAAGGAACCAGTTTTTTTTCAGCTGGTTCCTTCTTTTTTATGCTCAAAATTCTGTCTTAAGCTTTCTCACGAATAACCAAACCACCGTCTTCCATATCTGCTTCTAGGTGTTTGGCATCTAGGTGATCCAAGTGGAAGTCTGTGACTTTGTCACGGATTTGTTGTTCAACCACACGACGGAGTGGACGAACACCCATGACTTCATCGTAGCCTTCTTCTGTGATATAGTCTTTAGCCGCTTGACTAACTGCTAAATCAATGTCTTTCTTAGCCAAGGTTTGGTTGACTTCAGCCAGCATCAAGTCCACAATTTTAGAAAGGTCTTCCTTAGTCAAGTGTGAGAACTCAATGACTGCGTTAAAGCGGTTGAGGAACTCTGGACGGAAGAATGGTTTCAAACGGTCCATCAATTCTGGTTTGTCCGCATCTTCTGTCAAGTTAGCTTCGTAACCAAAGCCTGCGTTTGAAGTTGCGATAATCACCGTATTCTTGAAGTTTACTGTGTTTCCTTGACCATCTGTCAAACGACCATCATCTAGAACTTGGAGGAGAAGAGTAATGACTTGAGGATCAGCCTTTTCAATTTCATCCAAGAGAATGATAGAGTATGGATTGCGACGAACACGTTCTGTTAAGGTATTGCTATTGTCGTCATAACCCACATAGCCTGCTGTTGTACCAATTAGCTTAGAAACGGCTGTGCGGTCACTGTATTCAGACATATCCAAACGGATGATCGCATCCTTGGTTCCAAACATATCTAGCGCCAATTGTTTAGCAAGTTCAGTCTTACCAACTCCAGTTGGACCTACAAAGAGGAAGCTACCGATTGGGCGATTACCTTCATCAAAACCAACACGGTTACGACGGATAGCACGAGCTACAGCTTCTACGGCCTTATCTTGACCAATCACCTTGTCTTGCAAGCGATGAGCCATATCTTTCAAACGTTCGATGTCCGTAGCCCCCATTTGAGATACTGGAATACCGGTCATTCGCTCTACAGATTCAGCCACATCGTTGACACTTGCAGTCACTTTCATATCTTCTGTGTGATTTTCGATTTTCTTTTCCAATTCTGCGATGCGTGTTTTATAGTTTAGAGCTGCTTCAAAATCTTCTGCCTCAACTGCTTTTTCTTGCTTGTCTTTTTCTACCTCGATTTCACGTTCAACAGCATGCACATCTGTTACAGGATGTTGGGCTGCCAAGTGAGCCGCCGTTACGTCCACAAGGTCAATAGCCTTATCTGGCAAGCTACGTTGAGGAATATATTGTACAGAATAATCAACGGCAGCTTTTAAGACTTCATCTGGCAAAATAACATTGTGGTGTTGTTGATAGAGGTCACGAATTCCTTGAAGAATTTTATATGTATCCTCTGCTGAAGGAGCATTGACCTTGACTTCGTTGAAACGACGAGCAAGAGCTGCATTCTTCAAGATGGTGTTACGGTATTCGTCTTGAGTCGTTGCCCCAATCACTGTCAATTCACCACGAGAGAGGGCTGGCTTGAGAATATCCGCAAGCCCTTTAGAACCACTATCTCCACCAGTGCTACCAGCACCAAGGATTTGGTGAATTTCATCAAAGAAGAGAATAATATTTCCTGCTTCTTTCACTTCATTGACTAGATTTTGGACATTTTCTTCAAAGCTACCACGGTATTGAGTACCAGCCTCAAGACCTGAGATATCAATAGAAATAATTTCCTTATTCTTGATGGCAGCCGGAACATCTCCATTCACAATAGCTTGTGCTAGGCCTTCTACAACCGCTGTCTTACCAACACCTGCATCTCCGACCAAAACAGGATTATTCTTGGTGCGACGTGAGAGGATTTCAGATGTTTCTTGAATTTCCTTGTTTCGTCCGATAACAGGATCCAACTTGCCTTCACGCGCTTCTGCTGTCAAGTTACGACCAAGTTTAGCAAGGACACCATCTTGTTTCATACCTGATGCCTGTTGTTGCATTTGTCCATCAGATTCTGCATTTCCTGGCAATTGGCCCGTTGCACGATAATGAGCAAATTCCTCAGGTGTGACTTCACGTCCATTAATCAAGTAGCGACGGTTTTCAGAACTGTATCCTCGCATACCACCCATCAATTGGTTAAACAAATCATCCATGTTGTTAAAATTATTAAAATTGTTGTTCATATTCTTTACCTCTTTTTGTTTACTTAGTTATGATTACTGATATTGACTATCTTTGACCTTTGTTTTAAAAAATTTAGACTAGCTAAATCGCTACTCTAGGTACTATTTCTGGTTTTTCTTTTTCAAGCAGGAGTAGACTATCTTTACTTCTGAAGATTTCTAGATTAAACATAGACACACCTCTTTCTATTTTACTTTAAATAATACTCTTCGAAAATCTCTTCAAACCACGTCAGCTCTATCTGCAACCTCAAAACAGTGTTTTGAGCAACCTGCAGCTAGCTTCCTAGTTTGCTCTTTGATTTTCATTGAGTATAAGCGTTCGAGTAAGGCTTTCATTTACCTTACGTTCATAATATACTACATTAGTCAGAAAAGGTCAAGAGATTTGACTTTAATTGACCAATATTTTTTAATCGAGTAGGGGATAATCTCTAGCCCCTCTCACACCACCGTACATGCCGTTCGGTATACGGCGGTTCAACTAACTTTTAACGCATGTCGTTCAAGGTAATAATCCAAACACGAAACCAGTCCGCGTTTTTCAAGGACTGGTTTTGATATAGCACGTTTAAGTACCGACTTCTGAGCTACTAATTGATAGTGGTCGCCCCAGCCAGATACCTTATCTGCTATCCATTTAGGAACTCCTAACTTAAGCAATCCCCATAATCGTCTCGATTTCTTCTTCCATTGCTTCCAGATAATCACTCGTAGGCGAGTACGCAAGCGCTCATCTATGCTGGTGACTATACTTTTCATATTTCCCAGCGAGAAATAGTTTATCCATCCTCGAATAGACAAATTCAGTTGCTCAATACGTCTTGTTAAGTCTATACTCCATTTCCTCTGTGTTAGTTTCTTCAATTTAAGCTTAAATCTCCGAACACTATCTTGATGTGGACGACTTTTCCAACCGTCTGATGATTTCCAGAACCCAAAACCTAGATATTTCAACTCTCTTGGTCTAGTAATCTTAGTCTTGGTCATGTTTACTTTCAAACCTAGCCGTTTCTCAATAAAACGACTGACTGAATACATCACACGCTTAGCGGCTGCCTCGCTTCCAACCGTAATCAAACAATCATCTGCGTAGCGCACAAATCGAAGCCCTCTCTTTTCTAATTCCTTGTCCAATTCATTAAGCATGACATTGGATAAGAGAGGAGATAAATTTCCTCCCTGTGGCGTGCCAACTAGCGTTTTATGACGCTGACCATTAATGATAACACCTGAATGAAGATACTTACGAATCAAGGATTCCGTATCTCCGTCTTCGATAATGTTATGTACCAAGGACATCAATCTATCTTGAGGAACCGTATCGAAAAATTTCTCTAGGTCTATATCCACTATCCACTCATAGCCGTCATTTAAGTACTCTAAGAACTTCATGATGGCTTTTTCACATGACCTATTTGGTCTGAAGCCATAACTCGTATCTGAGAAATGAGGTTCACAAATAGGGCTAATGACTTGAACAATGGCCTGTTGAATCATTCTATCCATAACCGTTGGAATTCCTAGTTGACGAATGCCTCCGTTTGGTTTAGGAATCTCTACTCTGAGAACTGGTTGAGGCTTATATTTTCTCTGTTTTATCAGTTCCTTAGTAAGGCGCCAGTTTTGTCTGAGATAATTATCCATTTCTTCTATAGTAATTCCATCAACCCCAGCTGAGCCCTTATTGGATTTTACTTGATTGTAAGCTTCAAGCATATTTTCGCGTGATAGTATCTTATCTAGCAATTTTGACATGTGCGTATTCCTTTCTTGTTTTGGTGCCTGAGGGACATCTTATATTGGTGAACCTTCATCTAGTCAATACGTGACAGAGGCCAGTTCTATCAGACCGCTTGTTTTACAGACACAAGTGAAGTAGGATTACTTCAATTAGTTGTTCACCCCTTCGCTCCACTTCCATTACAGAAGTTTCCTCACTACTATGGGCTCGGCTGACTTCTCATGATTCGTTGTTACTACGCATTCAGCGCTCATGAGACCTCACGGGATAAATCGTACATCTTTCCTCGTTTATACAAGATATGAGGACGTTAAAAGGTTACAGTGAAAATAGGAAATCTGATGCAGAGTCTTTAGACTCTAGGAAGATTTATCTTTTTCACACAAACCTTAGTCCGAATTCAATTACTCTCGTAATTTACGCATATAGGTTACGACTAGCTTTTTGGACTTTAGAGTTTCAGGCCCCCTTATCCGCTATATACGCCTTACTATCACGTTCCTGTTTGTAGAGCCACGGTTTCGCTATCCCTTCCTCTCCCCGCTACCTCACGATAATCAGGCTTGGGAATCGCTATTGGGTTCACCGGTAGCGGGTGCCCACGGAGGACTTACACCTCAGATGAACAACATGCCCGTCGTACCAAAAAGAAGAACTAGCTGTTTAACTAGTCCTCCTTTGTATTATTTTATGTAATCTTAGCTCAATGCATCATCCATTGAAAGAACTTCGTGGAAGACACGTTGTGTCAATTCAGTTTTTTGTTCTGGAGTGAGGTATTTAGTGTTTACACAGTATCCAGAGATACGTACGATAACGTCTTCACCTGACATGATCTTTTCGTAAACATCGTTCAAGTCCATAACGTTCAAGTTAACGTGTTGTCCACCGTTTTCGAAGTAACCATCAAGGATTGTTACCAAGTTATCAACTTGTTCGTCACGAGTCTTACCAAGAGCGCGAGGTGAAACTTGAGTTGTCAATGAGATACCATCAGCTGCATAACTAAAGTCAAGGCTAGAAAGTGAGTTCAAGTTTTGCAACCATCCACCTTTAGCTTTGTTAGATGGGTTAGCACCTGGTGAGAAGAATTCAAGTTTAGACAAGTTCACAGAACCATCTTCGTTGAGATATACACCTTTGTGTACTGGTGAGTTACCAGTTTGTTTAGAGTAAGCAACGTTAGATGTGATAGTCAAAAGTGAAACCGTAGCTTCTGCGTCTTTGTAAAGTTTGTGGCTACGTAGACGAGTTGTGTAAGCTTCGATCAACCATTCTGCCAATTCGTTTGAACGAGGATCATCTTCACCCCAACGTGGGTATTCACCGATTGTTTCGTAATCGTAGATATAGCCATTTTCGTCACGGATTGGTTTAACTGTAGCGTATTTGATAGCTGACAATGTATCAACAGTGTTAGCAAATCCACAGATACCGAATCCCATGTTTGCACGTTGTTTAGTTGGCAAGAATGCCATTTGAACAGCTTCGTAGTTGTACTTAT
>CAURHZ010000100.1:0-5683 GCA_963524345.1 uncultured Streptococcus sp. | reverse complement strand
GGCAATCCTCAGTATTTTGTCTATGTGATTGCTGCAACCTTACCCATCTTTATCGGCCTCTTTTTCAAGAAACGCTTTGCCTGGTATGAAGTGCTGGTAAGTCTCTTCTTTATCGTCACCATGTTGGTAGGTGGGAAGACCAATCAATTGGCTGCCTTGGGTATTTACCTTTGCTGGGAAATATTGCTCCTACTTTTCTACAAGCATTATCGAAAAAGTAAGGATGGCAAGTGGGTCTTCTACCTAGTTAGTTTTCTCTCCCTCCTTCCGATTATCTTTGTCAAGGTGCAGCCGGCTATCAATGGAACGCAGTCTTTGCTTGGGTTCTTGGGAATTTCTTACCTGACTTTTCGTTCGGTTGGGATTATCATCGAGCTGAGAGATGGAGTGATTAAGGATTTTACCCTCTGGGAATTCCTTCGTTTCCTTCTCTTCATGCCGACTTTTTCAAGTGGTCCAATCGATCGCTTTAAGCGTTTTAATGAAAATTATCAGACCATTCCTGAGCGGGATGAGTTGATGGATATGCTGGATGAATCCGTTCGCTATATCATGTGGGGATTTTTGTACAAGTTTATCCTAGCTCATGTTTTAGGAGAGACCTTACTCCCTCCTCTGAAGAATCTAGCCCTGCAGTCAGGTGGCTTCTTTAACCTCTATGCCTTGGCAGTTATGTATACCTTTGGTTTGGAGCTTTTCTTTGACTTTGCAGGTTACTCTATGTTTGCCTTAGCCATTTCAAATTTGATGGGAATTCGTAGCCCTATCAACTTTAACAAACCTTTTTTATCAAGAGATTTAAAGGAATTTTGGAATCGCTGGCATATGAGTCTCTCTTTCTGGTTCCGTGACTTTGTCTTTATGCGGATGGTGATGGTGTTGACCAGAAAGAAGGTCTTTAAGAATCGCAATGTAACCTCAAGTGTGGCTTATATTGTAAATATGCTGATTATGGGATTTTGGCATGGTGTGACCTGGTACTACATTGCCTATGGCCTCTTTCATGGACTTGGATTGGTCATCAATGATGCTTGGGTTCGCAAGAAAAAAACGCTCAATAAGGAACGGAAGAAAGCAGGGAAAGCTGCTCTACCTGAGAATCGCTGGATTCAGTTGCTTGGCATGGTTGTCACCTTCCATGTCGTCATGCTGTCATTCTTAATCTTTTCTGGATTTTTGAATGATTTATGGTTTAAAAAATAAAGGAAATAAAATATGGATATCAAATCAGAAGTTATCGAAATTATTGATGAGTTGTTTATGGAAGATGTTTCTGACATGATGGATGAAGATCTTTTTGATGCAGGTGTCTTGGATAGTATGGGAACGGTTGAATTGATTGTGGAGATTGAAAACCGTTTTGATATTCGTGTCCCTGTAACAGAGTTTGGTCGTGATGACTGGAATACAGCCAATAAAATCATAGCTGGTATTGTGGAGCTACAAAATGCTTAAACGCTTATGGATGATCTTCGGACCGATCTTGATAGCTGGCTTGTTGGTTTTTCTGCTCATTTTCTTTTATCCTACTAGTAAAAGTTATAATTTATCAAAAGAAAAACGATATGCAGCAGCGATTAGTACACAAAGTTTTAGAGAAAGATTTCAGAAAGTGAGAGCTCTTTCGGACCCAAATCTACGATTTATTCCCTTTTTTGGTTCTAGTGAGTGGATTCGATTTGATAGTATGCATCCAGCTGTTTTAGCGGAGAAGTACAATCGGTCGTATAGACCCTATTTTTTAGGACAAGCAGGAGCAGCTTCTTTGAATCAGTACTTTGGTATGCAGCAAATATTGCCAGAGCTAGAAAATAAACAAGCTGTTTTTGTTATTTCTCCTCAGTGGTTTACAGAAACGGAGTATGAACCTGCAGTTTTTCGTAGTTATTTTAACACGGATCAATTGGGCGCTTTTTTGGAAAATCAGTCTGGAGATCTTTCAAGTCGTTACGCCGCTACGCGTTTAATGAAAAAGTATCCTGATGTAGTATTGGGAGACATAGTCAAAAAAATAACAGAGGGTGAGCAACTTTCAGAAATAGATAAGACACTCATAGATACATTGGCACGATTCAACCAAAAACAATCATTTCTATTTGGACAATTGTCAGTGAATGATGGAGAAAAATATAGAGATCGTGTGGAGAAGTATCTAAAAGACTTACCAGATAAATTTTCCTACGATAAATTGAGAGAAATCGCTGTAAAAGATGCTGAAGCAAATACCACGAATAATGATATGGGGATGGAAAATCGTTTCTATGATACGCAAGTAAAGAAAGATTTAAAAAAGTGGAAGGATTATCAGAAAAATTATAATTTTCTAAAATCATCCGAATATAATGACTTGCAATTAGTCTTGAATCAATTTGCGAATTCAAAAGTGAATGTATTGTTTGTGATTCAACCTGTTAATAAAAAATGGATGGATTATACAGGATTAAATCAAGATATGTATCAACACGCAGTTGAAAAGATTCGTTACCAGTTAGAAAGCCAAGGTTTTACCAATATAGCAGATTTTTCAAAAAATGGTGCTGAACCTTATTTTGTAAAAGATACAATTCATATTGGTTGGTTGGGTTGGTTGGCTTTTGACAAGGCAGTTGATCCTTTCCTATCCAATCCCACACCAGCTCCGACTTACCATCTGAATGAGCGCTTTTTCAGCAAAGATTGGGCGACTTATGATGGAAATATCAAGGAATTTCAATAGATCATAATATAGAAGAGTTCAAGGATGAAACTAGTTTTCACGTTTTTTCTTGACTCTTTTTTTGGTTGTGATATAATTAACCAGTAAATAATTTTTCAAAGAATAGTATTTTTCTCTTAAAATAAAGAGAAGTCCAAAAGGAAAGGAGTCAGATATGAGACAGCTAGCGAAGGATATCGATGCCTTTTTAAATGAGGTGATTTTGCAGGCGGAAAATCAGCATGAAATCCTAATAGGTCATTGTACTAGCGAGGTGGCCCTGACCAATACTCAGGAGCACATTCTCATGCTCTTGTCAGAGGAATCTTTAACAAATTCAGAGTTGGCTCGTCGCCTCAATGTCAGTCAGGCAGCAGTTACCAAGGCCATTAAGTCTTTGGTCAAGGAAGGAATGTTGGAAACATCTAAAGATCCTAAGGATGCGCGTGTGATTTTTTATCAGTTGACTGATTTGGCTCGTCCAATCGCTGAGGAGCACCATCATCACCATGAGCATACACTTTTAACCTATGAACAAGTGGCGACTCAGTTTACTCCAAATGAACAAAAAGTGATTCAGCGGTTTTTGACTGCTTTAGTAGGAGAAATCAAATAATGAGATATATTACGGTAGAGGATTTATCCTTCTATTATGATAAGGAGCCCGTTCTTGAACATATCAATTATAGTGTTGATAGTGGGGAATTTGTTACCTTGACAGGGGAAAATGGGGCGGCTAAGACGACACTGATCAAGGCCAGTCTTGGAATCCTCCAACCACGCATTGGTAAGGTAACCATTTCAAAGACAAATACGCAGGGTAAGAAATTGAGAATAGCTTACCTTCCTCAACAGATTGCCAGTTTTAACGCTGGTTTTCCAAGTACGGTTTATGAATTTGTCAAGTCGGGTCGCTATCCACGAAAGGGTTGGTTCCGTCGTTTGAATGCTCATGATGAGGAGCATATCAAGGCTAGTTTGGACTCAGTTGGTATGTGGGAACACCGAGACAAACGCTTGGGTTCTCTATCTGGAGGACAAAAGCAGCGAGCGGTGATTGCGCGCATGTTTGCTTCGGATCCAGATGTGTTTATTCTAGATGAGCCGACAACGGGGATGGATGCAGGAAGTAAAAATGAATTTTACGAACTCATGCACCACAGCGCCCATCATCATGGTAAGGCTGTTTTGATGATTACCCATGACCCTGAAGAAGTTAAGGACTATGCGGACCGCAATATCCATCTAGTCCGTAATCAAGACTCGCCATGGCGTTGTTTCAACGTTCATGAGAATGATCAGGAGGTAGGCCATGCTTAGTTTATTATCTTATGACTTTATGCAGCGTGCCTTTCTGGCCGTTATTGCTATGAGTCTTTTCTCGCCAGTATTGGGAACCTTCCTTATCTTGCGTCGTCAGAGTTTGATGAGTGATACCCTTAGCCACGTCTCGCTTTCGGGTGTAGCCTTTGGTCTGGTTCTGGGGATTTCTCCGACTATTTCTACTATTGCTATTGTCTTGATTGCGGCAGTCTTCCTGGAGTATCTCCGTACGGTTTACAAGAACTTTATGGAAATCGGGACAGCTATCCTCATGTCAACAGGTCTGGCTGTTTCTCTGATTGTCATGAGCAAGGGTAAAAGCTCGAGTTCTATGAGTTTGGACCAGTACCTTTTCGGCTCAATCGTGACTATTAGCGAAGAGCAGGTCATTTCCCTCTTTGTCATTGCGGCGGTTGTCTTGATTTTGACCTTCCTCTTCCTTCGTCCTATGTATATCCTGACCTTTGATGAGGATACGGCCTTTGTGGATGGCTTGCCAGTTCGTACCATGTCCATTCTTTTTAACATGGTGACGGGGGTGGCCATTGCCCTTATGATTCCAGCTGCGGGAGCTCTTCTGGTATCGACCATTATGGTCTTGCCAGCTAGTATTGCCCTGCGTCTGGGGAAAAACTTTAAATCGGTTATGCTGCTTGCCAGTGCTATTGGATTTTTGGGAATGGTAGCAGGACTTTACATTTCCTACTATGCAGAAACACCTGCAAGTGCAAGTATTACCATTATTTTTGTAACTGTCTTTTTACTCATTAGTTTAGTAAGACGTTTTATCAAATAGGAGATGAACATGAAAAAAATTAGCTTATTACTCGCCAGTCTATGTGCCTTGTTTTTAGTGGCTTGTTCCAATCAAAAGCAGGCAGATGGCAAACTAAATATTGTGACAACCTTTTACCCTGTCTATGAATTTACCAAGCAAGTCGCAGGAGATACGGCTAATGTAGAGCTCCTAATCGGTGCTGGTACAGAACCCCATGAATATGAACCGTCTGCCAAGGCAGTTGCCAAAATCCAAGATGCAGATACCTTCGTTTATGAAAATGAAAACATGGAAACATGGGTTCCTAAATTGCTAGATACCTTGGATAAGAAAAAGGTCAAAACCATCAAGGCGACAGGCGATATGTTGCTTTTGCCAGGTGGTGAGGAAGAAGAGGGAGACCATGACCATGGAGAAGAAGGCCATCACCATGAGTACGATCCCCATGTTTGGTTATCACCAGTTCGTGCCATTAAACTAGTAGAGCACATCCGTGACAGCTTGTCAGCAGATTATCCTGATAAAAAAGAGACTTTTGAGAAGAATGCAGCTGCCTATATCGAAAAATTACAAGCCTTGGATAAGGCTTATGCAGAAGGCTTGTCTCAAGCCAAACAAAAGAGCTTTGTAACGCAACACGCAGCCTTTAACTATCTCGCCTTGGACTATGGACTCAAACAAGTCGCTATCTCAGGACTTTCTCCAGATGCCGAGCCATCAGCTGCTCGTTTGGCAGAATTGACAGAGTACGTCAAGAAAAATAAAATTGCCTATATCTACTTTGAGGAAAATGCTTCACAAGCCCTTGCTAACACACTTTCAAAAGAGGCAGGTGTCAAAACAGATGTCCTCAATCCTTTAGAAAGTCTGACAGAAGAGGACACCAA
>CAURHZ010000099.1:0-5694 GCA_963524345.1 uncultured Streptococcus sp. | reverse complement strand
AATACCAAATCGAGCGTCAGGGTAAAACTGTTCTTGCACTCGATCCTTACGCTAAGTCCCTCGCTGCTTGGAATAGTGACGATGCCAAGATTGACGATGCCCATAAAGTGGCTAAAGCTGCCTTTGTAGATCCAGCCAAACTAGGACCTCAAGACTTAACTTATGGTAAGATTCACAACTTCAAGACTCGTGAAGATGCCGTTATCTACGAAGCTCATGTGCGTGACTTCACTTCAGATCCTACCATTGCAAAAGACTTGACCAAACCATTTGGGACTTTTGAAGCCTTCATTGAAAAACTAGACTATCTCAAAGACTTAGGTGTGACCCACATCCAGCTCCTTCCAGTCTTGTCTTACTACTTTGTCAATGAATTGAAAAACCATGAACGCTTGTCTGACTATGCTTCAAGCAACAGCAACTACAACTGGGGATATGACCCTCAAAACTACTTCTCCTTGACTGGTATGTACTCAAGCGATCCTAAGAATCCAGAAAAACGAATCGCAGAATTTAAAAATCTCATCAACGAAATCCACAAACGTGGCATGGGAGCCATCTTGGATGTCGTTTATAACCATACAGCTAAAGTCGATATCTTTGAAGCTTTGGAACCAAACTACTATCACTTTATGGATGCCGATGGGACACCTCGCACTAGCTTTGGTGGTGGACGCTTGGGGACAACCCACCATATGACCAAACGACTCCTAGTTGACTCTATCAAATATCTAGTTGATACCTACAAAGTGGATGGATTCCGCTTCGATATGATGGGAGACCATGATACAGCTTCTATTGAAGAAGCGTACAAGGCCGCACGCGCCCTCAATCCACACTTAATCATGCTTGGTGAAGGTTGGAGAACCTATGCAGGTGATGAGAACATGCCTACTAAAGCTGCTGACCAAGATTGGATGAAACATACCGATACAGTCGCTGTCTTTTCAGATGACATTCGTAACAACCTCAAGTCTGGTTATCCAAACGAAGGTCAACCTGCCTTTATCACAGGTGGCAAGCGTGATATCAACACCATCTTCAAAAATATCATTGCTCAACCAACCAACTTTGAAGCTGACAGCCCTGGAGATGTCATCCAATACATCGCAGCCCATGATAACTTGACCCTCTTTGACATCATCGCCCAGTCTATCAAAAAAGACCCAAGCAAGGCTGAGAACTATGCTGAAATCCACCGTCGTTTGCGACTTGGAAACCTCATGGTCTTGACAGCTCAAGGAACTCCGTTTATCCACTCCGGTCAGGAATATGGACGTACTAAACAATTCCGTGACCCAGCCTACAAGACTCCAGTATCGGAGGATAAGGTTCCAAACAAATCTCACTTGTTGCGTGATAAGGACGGCAATCCATTTGACTATCCTTACTTCATCCATGACTCTTACGATTCGAGTGATGCTATTAACAAGTTTGACTGGACTAAGGCTACAGATGGAAAAGCATATCCTGAAAATGTCAAGAGCCGTGACTATATGAAAGGGTTGATTGCTCTTCGTCAATCTACAGATGCCTTCCGACTTAAGAGTCTCCAAGATATCAAAGACCGTGTCCACCTCATCACTGTCCCAGGCCAAAATGGTGTGGCAAAAGAGGACGTAGTAATTGGCTACCAAATCACTGCTCCAAATGGAGACATCTACGCAGTCTTTGTCAATGCGGACGAAAAAGCTCGCGAATTTAATTTGGGAACTGCCTTTGCCCACCTCAGAAATGCTGAAGTTTTAGCAGATGAAAACCAAGCAGGGCCAGTAGGAATTGCCAACCCGAAAGGACTCGAATGGACTGAAAAAGGCTTGAAATTAAATGCCCTTACAGCTACTGTTCTTAGAATCTCTCAAGGCGGTGCCATCGTTGCCCCAGCTGTGGAAGAAAAACCAGAATTTGACCTTTCTAGCTTAAAACAAGAACAAGGTCAATATAATATCCAAGACAATATGTCAAATCGAGTAGTCAAACCGGAACAGCAAACTCCAGCTCCACAAACTAAACCTGATTCTGCAAAACCAGATGCAAAAGTAGCTGATGCAGAAAATAAACCTAGCCAAGCTACAGCTGATTCACAAGCTGAACAACCAGCACAAGAAGCACAAGTATCATCTGTAAAAGAGGCGGTTCAAAACGAATCGGTAGAAAACTCTAGCAAGGATAATACACCTGCACCCCTAGCTAAACAAGCTGAACTTCCAAATACAGGAACCAAAAACAATCACAAACTCCTGTTTGCAGGAATTAGTCTCCTCGCCCTTCTAGGTCTCGGGTTCTTGCTAAAAAACAAAAAAGAGAACTAAACTAGCCCTCCTATAGAACAATCCCCCAAGCCTTAACGCTCGGGGGATTGATTTTTTCCCTAATAATCCTATCTATCAAATCATATATTCTACACTATAGGTCGCATCCGAGAGTATTCGTGCCAAAAATTGCTTGGTTCTTTCTTCTTTTGGACGACTAAAGAAATCATGGGCATTATTTTCTTCAACAATTTTCCCACCATCCATAAAAATGACATGATTGGCTACATCTCTGGCAAAACCCATCTCATGAGTCACTACTACCATAGTAACCCCTTCTTTTGCCAACTGTTTTAAAACATCCAAAACATCCCCTACCAACTCTGGATCCAAGGCCGATGTTGGCTCATCTAATAAAATGACCTCTGGTTTCACAGCGATTGCACGGGCAATACCGATTCGTTGTTGCTGACCTCCAGAAAGTTGAGATGGATAGTAATCCTTATAAGCTAGTAAGCCAACTTTTTCTAAGGCAGCTTCCGCACGTTTGATGGCTTCTTCCTTAGGAATTTTCCGAGCAATAATCAAGCCCTCCAAAATATTTTCCAAGGCCGTTTTATTAGCAAATAAATTATAATGTTGAAAAACAAAGGCAGTCTTCTGGCGAATTTCTAAAATATCTTTTTTGGTCAATTTGCCAAGATCGTATTCTTTATCAGCAAGCTTCAAAGAGCCACTATCTGCTTTTTCTAAATGATTGAGACATCTGAGAAAAGTCGTTTTACCTGATCCAGATGGCCCCAATATTACAACCACATCCCCTTGGTTGACTTTGAGATTAACATCTTCTAGGACTTGTCTGTTTCCAAATTTTTTTGCAACATGTTCTACTTGTAACATTGTCTCCTCCTATGCTAAACCTGTACTGGGCACTACTTGTCCCTTTTCTCTTCGAATATAGCGTTTCTCTAAGATTGAAAAGCCCCATTGAATCAATCCGCAAATAAGAATGTACTGTAAAAAGATCACAAAATAGGATTCAAAATACTGATAACCATAAGATGCTTCAACACGGGCAATTGCTGTAATATCCTTAATAGTCATCACAAAGACCAATGAGGTTCCTTTTACAATATTTATAACTAGATTAGCCAGATTGGGCAGGGCTGATTGCAAGGCCTGTGGAAAAACAATCCTCACATAAGCTTGACTAGTGGTTAAGCCAATCGCTTGTGCAGCTTCTAATTGTCCCTTATCCACAGTCAAAATAGCCGAACGTAAGATTTCTGATAAACTACCTGTTGTCATCAAACTATAGATAATAAAAGCATAATAGATCGGATTGAGTTTAAAGATATCAACATCACTCCCTATGCTTTTGAGAAATTGATTGAGCAAACTCGGAAACAAACTATAAAAGAAAAGAATCAGCAAAATCGGAGGTGTTGCTCTTATAAAAGCTAGATACACGAGAGAGAAAGTTCGAACACCTTTTACTTTATATATTTGTCCCAGAGCTAAAAACAAGGCTGGTAGAAAACTTAAGACCATGGCTACAATCATGATAATCAAGGTGGTAGGTACCCCTTTTAAGGTCTCTAAAAAGGTTTTTGCAATATAGTCTAAATCCATATCCTATCTCCCTTTCGTTTCCAAAGATTTTTCTAACAAGCGACTCAAGAATGAAACAGCCAAGGCTATACCCCAATAAAGAATGGCAACCGCTGTATAGGTTTCAAGAGAATAATTCCCCAAATTACGACTGATTAAGAGATTGCCAGCCCCCATGACATCTACAAAACCAATCGTATAAGCTAGGGCAGCATCTCGCATCAAATTTAGAATAGCGGTCGTCATATTTGGAAGAGCCACTTGAAATGCCTGAGGAAAAATGATTCTCCAAAATGTCTGACTAGGGGTCAGACCAATACTGACTCCAGCCTCCATCTGACCTTTGGGGATTGCCTGATAGGACGCCTTAAATACTTCTGCAATGATAGCCGCAAATAGCAAGACCATGGTGAATAAGACGAAAACCGTCTTAGACCAGTTGTTGATATCTAAATTCAGCCACCATTTTAAAAATTCAGGTAAACCATAAAAAACTAAAAACAGTAAGACAATGGGGGGAGTACAGCGAAGAGTGAAAATATAGCCCTTGGAAAGACCTGCAAAAGTCTTATCTTCTCCCACTTGAGCCCAAGCCAATAAGCCACCGAAAAGGGAACCGAGGATTGTAGTAAAAAAGAGAATGGACAAGGTCATCGGAAGAGCCTGCCATAAGGTTGGTAAAAATTGGAACACTCTTGAAAAATCATATGAAACCATATAAACCTCTTTCTAATACTCAATGAAAATCAAAAAGCAAACTAGCCGCAGGTTGCTCAAAACAGTGTTTTGAGGTTGTGGATAGAACTGACGAAGTCAGTAACCATACCTACGGCAAGGCGACGTTGACGCGGTTTGAAGAGATTTTCGAAGAGTATAACATGCCTGATTGTTCATCTAATCTTTATCAACGTAGCTAAAGACGTCTTCTTTAAAGTATTTTTGAGAAAGCTTAGCTAGAGTTCCGTCTTCTTTTAATTCTTTAATAGCTTTTTCATACTCTTTAGCAAACTTCTCACCCTTTTCATCACGGTGAATTAATGGATAGGTTGGGATTCCTTTATAAGGGAACCAGCTAAGTTTGTCCGCATATTGGTGGTAAGAACCATCCTCTGCTGTCACTGCTTTTTCAAAAGACAACTTGATATCAAAGAAGGCATCGTAACGTCCTTCTAAAACCCAAGCATAAGCATCTGCCACCTTGAATGATTCAGCAGCTGTCAACTCAATTGGTGAATCCTTGTGCTTGTCATTATAACTATTAATAACATTCCACTGAGCATTTTGAGGAGAGATGGGTACTAATTTTCCTTTATTTTTGGCGAAATCATCAATACTCTTATATTTAGCTTCATCTTCTTTTCTAACAGTAAAACCAATAATGCTGGCTCCTACTGGCTCAGATGGAATAATGAATTTCTTAGCCCGTTCATCTGTATACCAAGCACCTTTAGTTCCAATATCGTACTTGCCAGACTCAAGTCCAATCAAGAGATCATCATCACTAGTTCCTGTATACTCAAATTTATAATCTGCTAATTTCTCATCAACCGCCTTTAAAACAGCGACTTCATAACCATCTGATTCCCCTTTTTCGTCAATAAAATCATAAGGGACATAGTTTTGGGTATGGGCAACCTTTAAAGTTGTTACTTGTCCAGATGAAGCTACATCTGCACCTTTAGCAGATGCTCCTGCCAAAGTTCTACCAACAATCGTTGCTCCAAACACTGCCACAACCGCAACTCCACCAATAATCCATGTTTTCTTACTCATATTCTTCTCCTTTATTTAGCCAATGCCTCTCTCACCCACTGGATACGCTCCACTGCAA
>CAURHZ010000098.1:0-5720 GCA_963524345.1 uncultured Streptococcus sp. | reverse complement strand
GCCTTGATTGCGGACACAGATTCAGGTAGTCAGGAGACATCAGAAGTGACCTTGATGACCCTACATGCTGCCAAAGGTCTCGAATTTCCAGTTGTCTTTTTGATTGGGATGGAAGAAAATGTCTTCCCGCTTAGCCGTGCGGCTGAAGATCAGGATGAATTGGAAGAAGAACGCCGTCTGGCCTATGTAGGAATTACGCGTGCAGAGAAAATTCTCTATCTGACCAATGCCAACTCTCGCTTGCTTTTCGGTCGTACTAACTACAACCGTCCGACTCGTTTTATTAACGAAATCAGTTCAGACTTACTTGAGTATCAAGGTTTGGCCCGTCCAGCAAATACAAGCTTTAAGGCATCTTATAGCAGTGGTGGGGTTGCCTTCGGTCAAGGTATGAGTCTTGCCCAGGCCATCCAAGACCGTAAACGTGGCGCGGCACCAAAATCTATCCAGTCAAATGGTCTTCCGTTTGGTCAATTTTCAGCTGGTGCAAAACCAGCGTCTAGTGAGACAAATTGGTCCATTGGTGACATTGCTCTCCATAAGAAATGGGGCGAAGGAACTGTTCTGGAAGTCTCAGGTAGCGGTGCTACGCAGGAATTGAAAATCAATTTCCCAGAAGTTGGCCTGAAAAAACTTTTAGCCAGTGTGGCCCCAATTGAGAAAAAAATCTAATTTTTCATCCTTCTCACGAATAATAAAGTGAGGAGGATTTTTATGTACAGTATTTCATTCCAAGAAGATTCACTATTGCCAAGAGAAAGACTTGCCCAAGAAGGAGTGGAAGCGCTCAGTAACCAAGAGTTGCTAGCTATTCTACTCAGAACAGGAACACGTCAGGCCAGTGTTTTTGAAATTGCCCAGAAAGTCCTGAACAATCTTTCCAGCCTAACAGATTTGAAAAAAATGACCCTGCAGGAATTGCAGAGTCTATCTGGTATCGGTCGTGTTAAGGCAATAGAATTACAGGCTATGATTGAATTGGGCCATCGTATTCACAAGCATGAGACCCTTGAAATGGAAAGTATTCTCAGTAGCCAAAAGCTGGCCAAGAAGATGCAGCAGGAATTGGGCCATAAAAAACAAGAGCACCTGGTGGCGCTCTATCTCAATACTCAAAATCAAATCATCCATCAGCAGACCATTTTTATCGGTTCTGCCACTCGCAGTATTGCTGAACCGCGAGAGATTCTTCACTATGCCATCAAGCATATGGCGACCTCTCTCATCTTGGTTCACAATCATCCTTCGGGAGCGGTAGCCCCTAGCCGAAATGATGATCATGTTACAAAACTTGTAAAAGAAGCTTGCGACCTGATGGGGATTGTCCTCTTGGACCATTTGATTGTCTCTCATTCTAATTACTTTAGTTATCGTGAAAAGACGGATTTAATCTAAAGTTCATTAACAACATAGTCAAAGAGGTTTTTATCTTTGGGGCGATTTTCAAATAGAAATTCTGGGTGCCATTGGACACCGAGAAAGGCGAAATCATCCGTACTCATGACAGCTTCAATGATACCATCTTTAGGGTCATGAGCCACAATCTTTAAATTTGGTGCTAAATCCTTGATGCTCTGATGGTGGAAGGAGTTGATATGGGAAATTTCTCCATAGATTTCTCGAAGAACAGTATCAGGTTCTGTTACCAAGCGTTGAGTTGTGTACTCGGCGGAACAATCCTGCCAATGGTCTTCGATATCTTGGTACAGAGTTCCCCCCATGGCAACGTTAAATAGTTGAGTTCCACGGCAGACAGAAAAAATTGGCTTTTTCTGTTTAATAGCTTCCTTGATGAGGGCCAGTTCAAAGATATCCCTTTGAAGGTGATAGTCATCGCTATCGATGGTTTTTGGTTCACCATAGAATTTTGGATCAACATTTTGCCCACCTGTCAAGATGAGCTTGTCAATCAAACTGATATAGTGGCAGGCCATTTCTTGATCACCAATCGGTAGGATGATGGGAATCCCTCCAGCGTCTTTAACGCCTTCAACAAAGCCTTTTGCTGCGTAGCTCATCATAATATCATCATCTGGATGAGTTTTTTCGTTTCCTGTAATCCCAATAACTGGTTTTTTCATAAAATGATTTTCGCTTTCTAATCCTCTTTTCTCATGAAGTAGAGGAGGGTTTGGAGTTCACTTGTCAAATCGACATACTGGACGACCACGTCTTTTGGTAAATGCAGATGGACTGGTGAAAAACTGAGAATTCCTTTCACGCCAGCATCTACCAAGAGATTGGCAACCTCTTGTGACTTGACGCTGGGAACTGTCAGGATAGCAGTCTTCACATCAGCATCCTTGATTTTATCCTTGATTTGTGAAATTCCGTAAATAGGAATCCCATCAGGAGTTTGGGTACCGACTTCAGGATGGTCATCTAGGTCAAAGGCCATGATAATCTTCATCTTGTTGCGCTCATGGAAGCGGTAGTGGAGAAGGGCATGGCCCATATTTCCAATACCTACCAGCATGACATTGGTAATGGAGTTATCATTGAGTAAATCGGCAAAAAATGTCATCAGTTTTTTGACATCGTAGCCAAATCCACGCCTACCTAGTTCACCAAAATAGGAAAAATCACGACGTACGGTCGCGGAATCAATACCGATAGCCTCTGCAATTTGCTTAGAGTTGGCACGTTCAATCTTTTCTGCATGAAATCTCTTAAAAATTCGATAGTAGAGAGAGAGTCTTTTCGCTGTAGCTTTTGGAATACCAGACTGTTTATCTTTCACAAAATCACAACCTTTCTATTCTTCTATTTTATAGAAACATTGTGAAAAAATCAACAAAAACAAGAAAAAACTAAGAAAAATCTTAGTTTTGATGTAAAAAATCTGCATGTGATAGAAAACGGTAGAGGTCTCCGACCAGTCCTTGGTAAACTTCCTGCCCTTTAAAGGTCAAAGAAGTTACATAAAGTGTATCTGGCAGAGTCACACATCCTGACAAAGCAAGCATGAGAGCTTCATAATCCTCATACTTGAGAGTGCGCTCTACATGATAGCTGTCCTTATAGGTCAGTTCAAACATTTTGGCTCTATCTTTCCGATTTTGTAAAGACACCACGTTCTACCAAGCTATCCATGAGGAAATAGAATTTTTCCTGATGAATGTGGTGGTCTTCTGATTTGAAAATATCAACTAGACGTAGCCCAAACTTGTCAGTGATATTGATTTTAGCACCTGTAAGTTCCTTGTTAATGATGATTTTGAGTTGAAATCCCTCACCGCTGTTTGGAACCTTTTCAAGCAGGCGAGTTAGTTCATAGTTACCAACTTTTGTCTCAAAAAATGTGTTGTCCTTGAGGGTGAATTTCTTAACAGAAGGACTAAGAGTGTAGTCGTAACGACAATTTTTTAACTGAATGGTTTTTTCAAATGCCATATGGCTAACCTCCGATAATTTCTTTTAAGGTTTTTGCGAGGGTTTGTAGGTCTTCAACAGTATTTTGTGGCGACAAACTGATACGAACGGATTCCTTCAAGCGTTCTGAATTTGCTCCGTACATAGCTTCAAGAACATGGCTCGATTGAACAATGCCTGCAGTACAGGCTGAGCCAGTAGAGATAGAAATTCCAGCTAAATCTAGCCGAAGGAGCAAGAGGTCGTTTTTCTGTTCAGGAAATCCAATATTGAGAACATAAGGGAGATGGTGTTCGCCTCTATTCAGGTAATACTGAACTCCCTCTAGCTCTGCCAGAAAGGCAGTTTCTAGATTTTGTACATGTTGAAAATTGTCTTCTTGCTTTTCTAGGTCTTCTTTTAGGGCTGCAAGCATGCCTACGATGGCAGCCAGATTTTCAGTCCCTGCACGTTTTTTCTGTTCTTGGTCTCCGCCATGTAGATAGGAATCAAAATCCATGCTAGATGCGTAGAGAAAGCCGATTCCCTTAGGACCATGAAATTTATGGGCCGAAGCAGTGAGAAAATCAATGCCCAATTTTTCGGGTTGAATTGGTATTTTACCAATAGCCTGAACTGCATCGACATGATAGGCAGCAGGGTGTTGCTTGAGTATTTGGCCAATTTCAGCAATGGGAAGTAGGTTTCCTGTCTCATTATTGGCAAACATGGTAGAAACCAAAATCGTATCGTCACGTAAAGCTTTTTGAATTTGTTGAGCTGTGATTGCTTGATTTTCTGGTTGGATAATGGTTGCTTCAAACCCAAAGTGTTGAACCAAGTAATCAATGGTTTCAAGGACGGCATGGTGCTCAATGGCAGTTGTGATGATATGTTTTCCTTGCTCTTGGTGACGAAGGCAGTAGCCAATGACAGCAGTATTGTTTCCTTCAGTCCCACCAGAAGTGAAAAAGATATGTTGAGGTTTTGTCCCCAGTAACTGGGCTAGTTCCTGACGGGCTTTTCGCAAGAGTTTGCCAGCTTGACGACCATGACCATGAATACTAGAAGGGTTTCCGTGGGTTTCTTGCATAACCTTGGTCATCGCTGAAATAGCAACTGCTGACATGGGAGTCGTTGCAGCATTGTCCAAATAAATCAAAGAATCACCTTATTTCTTTTTATTGTAGGCAAAGAGTGGGCTGACTGGTTTTCTTTCGTGGATACGGACGATGGCATCACCAATTAACTCACTAGCAGTGATATAGCATACGTTTTTAGGAGTTTTTTCTTTTGTTGCTACTGAATCAGTCACAAGAATTTCTTTAATATTAGTATTGTCAAGAAGTTCAGCAGCACCTTCAACAAAGAGACCATGACTAGAAACAGCATAAATTTCTGTAGCCCCTTCACGTTCAACGATTTTAGCAGCTTCAGAGAAGGTGCGTCCTGTATTAAGAATATCATCAATCAAGATGGCTTTCTTACCTTCAACATCACCGATAATATAACCTTCGTTACGAGTTGCATCGTCTTGAGGGTAGTCGATAATGGCGATAGGAGCATCAAGATATTCAGCCAAGCTACGAGCGCGTTTCACACCTGAATTTTTAGGGCTAACAACAACAACATCTGAACCAAGGAGCCCCTTATCGCAGTAATGTTTTGCAAATAGGGGAACTGTGAAAAGGTTATCGACAGGAATATCAAAGAATCCTTGAACCTGAACGGCATGTAAATCAAGCGTAAGGATACGATCAACACCAGCCTTAACTAGCATATTGGCAACTAGTTTTGCTGTAAGTGGCTCACGAGGTGAAGCGATGCGGTCTTGACGTGCATAGCCAAAATACGGAAGGACAACGTTGATACTGTGGGCACTTGCGCGCACACAAGCGTCAACCATGATCAACAATTCCATTAGGTGGTTGTTAACAGGGAAACTTGTTGATTGGATGATGTACACATCATAACCACGGACACTTTCTTCGATATTCACTTGGATTTCTCCGTCTGAAAATTGACGTGATGACAGTTTTCCAAGTGGGACACCAACAGCTTGTGCAATTTTCTGTGCAATCTCTTGGTTAGAGTTGAGTGCGAAAAGTTTCATATTTTTTCTATCTGACATTATAGACCGTCCTCTGTAAACTTTTTAAATCCTAGCCTATATGAACTGGGATTTTTGTATTTTATCTTTTCTATTTTACCAAAAAATAGAGATTATTTCAGCTATTTTTCATGCTTTTGACAAATCGGACCAATTTTGAGGGAGCTTTTTGGTAGGAAATCTGATTTTTCTCTAAAAATTGTTGGAAATCCTGTTTGCCTTGCTCATGATTTTCAACTTCAAGCTCTAATTCGTAATC